>CALHID010000228.1 GCA_938030835.1 uncultured Actinomyces sp.
GGTGTCGAGGATCTTCTGCTTGCCGGTGTAGAACGGGTGGCAAGCGGAGCAGACGTCCACGCGCATCTCGCCAGAGGTGATGGTGGAACGGGTGTGGAAGGTGTTGCCGCAGGTGCAGGTCACAACGGTATCCACATATTCGGGGTGAATGCCCTTCTTCATGGAAATATCTCCTGGATCGTTTGGTGCTCCGGGTCCGAAATGCAGCGCTCATTGCATCTGGCAATGAGTCACCTTCTTCGATTTTCTCAAAGAAGCACTCCGGTGAGGCGGAAGCCGACATGACATTATGCCATGCGAATCGCTATTTTTTCACCCTCAGTTCATTCGCCGTGCGTGAAATAGGTAATGCTCTGGTCTAGAACGACGAGGAAGACCCCGAGCCCGAGAAGCCCCCTCCTGAGCTTCCATAGTCGCTACTCGATGAATCGCTACTGGGTGTCCACGTGTGTGCGGACTGATAATACGTACGGTCAGTCGATAGAGGTTGAAAGAGGTACCAGTTATCCGTGGAGGAGTTCCGACCCGCATAGGTACCGAATGCGGCAGCCTTCAAGGCAGCAAGATCGATACCCGCGGACTGAGAGTTCAAGCGGATAGTTTTCGCGGGGTCGTAGTTATGCAGAACACCGTTCAGGTGGTAGTACCCGGTGTAATCGGCAGAATCGGCTGCTTCGCGTTCCTTCTGGGAGTTCTCCCACTGCTCGTAGCGCTTATCTCTATTCGAGGAAGGATCGGCCTTCAAGGACGCAAGAATAATTCCCTTTGCCCAGCGGCGGGTGCCTTCAGCGATTTCATCGAGCTTTTCAAGGGCAGCGATTGGAGTAATTCCACCCTTTGCCAATTGCTCTTTAAGGGAGTCGATCAGCGCCATTTGCTGGCTGGACCACTGAAGGATTTCATCACGACCACGTATGGCATCTGGAGTGCCCATTTCCTCACTCACAGAAGTGACCAATTCACAGAGGACCTCGAGGTCTTCCATGACCGGGCCAATCTCTTTCATCCAGACGTCAACCCATCCGGCTCCCAGATTGAAGAACTCAGCCGCGGCAGCAAAGGTGTCATCGCTCGCATCCATAGATTCGGTACGCTGACGCAGGTCAGCACTGGTGTTATTGAGCGCTGCGCTGAGGGTTTGCAAGAAGGTGGGATTACCGATTTCATCCCATTCTTTCCCGGCCTCGACGAAATCTGACTCATAGCGCTTATAGCGCATGTCAAGTCCGGTCTTGTATTTGCCCGCATCCCCGATACCTGCGAATGCTTGCTCTGCACGGTAGCGATCTGCCTGAACAACATCCCAGTGTGCTCGCGCTTCACGAAGGTTCCGCTTTGTCAAGGAACGCAGACGGAACCCTCTGAGCAGGTTTGCTGCACCGGCAATCAGCAAGACGAAAGAATAGAAAGGCGGGACAGAGTCTTCCCCACCGTTACCGGAAGAGTCCGGCACATACTTGGCAGCCGCCTGAGCTGCCTGGAGCATCCCCTGACTCCAATCACCGGATCGAAAATCGTTCTTCGCGGCCTCTTGAATTGTGCTTTGTTTCGAAGAAGAAACCTTAACGTCTTCACCAAAATACGTCCCAACTTTTCGGTAGCTGGGGGAAACCGCAAGAATCACCAGGCCGTCTGCCCACTTATCTCGGTTCGCAGATAACCATTCTTTGTGGTTTGAACGAGCGTAGTTCAAGACCGCTTCGTTGAGATTGCCAGTCGGCACGTTATCGGTTGAGAGAATCACCAGTTTAATAGGCTGGCGAAACCCAATGGATTCCATGGCTGTACCCAAGGATTGCCCGTTGACATCTTCGAAGACTGATGATTGATCTTCAACGACAACCTCGGGAGCGAAGTCGGCCTTACTTGCTCCGCTGATCCCGTTTTGAATAAAAGAACTCAGGAAAAACAGCGGACACACAGCCATCAGTACTAGCGAAAGTACTAATCGGATCACGCCACGTCGACGCGTGTTCTGAGATTTTTCGGGAGTTCCGGGTGAAGCTTGAGGTGTATTCGACATGAAGCTATTTCTCCTAACGCAGACTCACTGAGGATACGCGCACCGTCAAAGACTAAACAAATGGAAGCTAGCCAATCATGCGTGTCTGCAGGCTGGCCTCGTC
>CALHID010000229.1 GCA_938030835.1 uncultured Actinomyces sp.
TGACAGGTCTGGGGTGGATGAGCTCACGGCTCATCCACCCCATTTCTGCGTTCTCACTCAAGAACGCAAAGGACAATCCAAACCCACGAGCACTTAATCCCCATAAAAGTGCAGCACTGACCACGAGCAACTGACGGAGAACTACCCATGGCCTCGTCTCCACGCAAGATCATTCAGCTTCTTGCAGAGGATCTTCGAACGGCAAAACGGCGCGATCCCGCGGCGCGTTCAACTCTTGAAGTCGCACTCGCCTACCCCGGCGTCCATGCACTGTGGACTCACCGAGTGACACACGCGATGTGGTCTCACCCCGCGCTACGCACTCCCGCACGCGTCCTTTCCTCAATTGCACGGATGGCGACCGGGGTTGATATCCATCCCGAGGCAAGTATCGGGCGCCGCGTATTCATTGACCACGCCACTGGGGTCGTGATTGGGCAAACAGCCGAGGTCGGTGAAGACGTTGTGATCTTCCACGGGGTGACCTTGGGTGGTGTCGCTATGAACCCCGGAAAACGTCATCCAACCATTGGTAATCACGTCATGATCGGTGCTGGCGCAAAGGTTCTTGGCCCGATCACTGTAGGTGATGGAGCCAAAGTTGGAGCCAATGCCGTCGTCACCAAGGATGTCCCCGAAGACGCGGTTGCGATCGGCGTCCCAGCAAAGTTGCGTCAGAAACCGGAAGAACGAATGGTGGAGGACGATCGCGATCTCATCATCGATCCGAATTGCTGGGAAGACGATCCCACCTGGTACATCTAAGTTCCTCGTATTTGTCAAGCTTTGGAACAAACTCCCAGAAGCCGCTCTGTGAGTTCGCACACCTTCTCACACACCATCGCCCGTGTAACAGATCACATATTCTGTCCTTATGGACAGACATTCTCTACAAGCACAGATTGACGCACTGACGCGCCTTCGCGGTGCAACAGAGTGTGAGATCGGCGTACTGACACGCTTCGATATCCCGGAACTTGCTGAGCTTTCTTTAGCGGCATACGGTATCCGCCCAAGTATCGAGGCACATATTGAAGCAACAGACGAGATGCGCCTGTGCTTTGACGGGGTTTTCGGCACCCCATTGGAGGGATCTTTCCTAGGTGGCTGGATCGAAGGAGAGTTAATCGCAGCGATCATTGTCGTCGTCGATCCCCCCGTCGAGGAACCCACTGGACTTCCACAGGTCATCGACCTGATGGTCCACCCGAAGTTCCGAGGCCGCGGAATTGCTACCGCATTGGTCGCAGAGTGCGCGCGTCGCTGTAAGGACTGGGGAGCATCCTCCCTCATCGTCAGAATCGACGAGGCGAATGTTCACCTTCCACAGATCTACGACATCTTCCAAGAAGGCGAAAACTCCCCCACAAACTAGACAGAAATGCCTCAAGCACAGGGAAACACTTCGCAATTAGTTGAACAGTCCCCTACCGCGAAGTCTTTCTACCGCTTTAGTTCTGGCAATTCGAACACCAGAAAAGACGGCGATTTTGCATGAGCTTTTCACTGATCGTCGTCCCGCATTTAATGCACGGCCGTCCGCTGCGATGGTAGATATACCAGCGCGCCAATTCTTCATCACCTTCAGGGATCGGGTCAGGCTGATCCTCGGGGCGAATCGTATCGATACGTCCAATCTCTAGGCCTCGTGTCATCAGTTCACAGACGATATCCCACAGGTGGCCAACACGCTGTACCGAGAGGCGATTACCTGCCCTCATCGGTGAAATACCGGCCAGGAACAATGCCTCGGCACGATAGATATTCCCAACTCCAGCAGCGATCGACTGGTCCATTAAGAGCTCGCCGATCGGACGTTTACGTCCGCGAATCATCTCAATGAAACGCTTACGCGTTGCAGGATCTTTCGCAGCCCCCGGTTGAAGCGGGTCGCACCCTAGCTTGGATTCGACAACACGTCGATCTTCATCGGAAATTAGCTCGCACCGATTCGGACCAGTAACATCTGCGACTGCGTGCTCAGACAACACACGCAGGCGAACCTGTCCAACAGGATCGGGGGCATTCCATTCTTCGCCACGCTTCTGGATATTTCCAGACGCCAAATTATCTTCGACGTACAGAGTATCGTCTGCGTAGCTTGCCCACTTCAGAGCCGCATGCCGGTGACCTTTTGTTGCCACCCAGTTCGTGCGCGGTGCACCAATGGAGGATGGGACATCAAATGCGCGCTCATCAGCATCAAAACGCCAAGACCCATAGAGACCCAAGTGAATATGGAGCCACTGGAGCTCCTCGTCACAGGGGAAAGCGTGCTCTCCCCACAGCGGCGATGATCCCGTGAAGGGCAATGCGGCCTCGGCCTCGGGACTGCCCAAGTGAGCGGCAAACTCAGCCTCCGCAGCCTTTGCTTCCTCAGCACAAGAGGCGGCAGCCTCAGCTGGCATAAAACCAACGAACATGTGCTTACCCACCGCCCGCACAGCGACAACCTTGTGGTGGTTAATCAACTGCGCGGACGAGGCAAACCGCCCCTGCGGTGACGAAGTCTCGACCTGGCTGCCCTGGAAGAGGACAGAAAAAGTGTTGGCGATCCGATGGATCGCATCTCCTTCAGGCATGGTTACTTCGGAAGAACGATGTTTACCAGCTGCGGTGCGCGAACGATAACCTTTAAGGGTTCGCGCCCATCAAGAAGCTTGACAATCGGCGCCTGCTCAAGAGCAAGAGCGCGCAAATCATCTTCGCTAATCGACACGGGAACCTCAAGCTTCGCACGGAGCTTGCCATTAGCCTGAACAATCGCCGTCACAGTGTCGTCTTCAAGCAAGGACTCATCTTCCACGACCGGGAAAGGCACGCGAGCAAGCGACTCCTCATGCCCCAACTTCTGCCACAGTTCCTCACAAATGTGCGGAGCAACAGGAGAGAGCATGAGAATCAGAGCTTCGACGGCCACGCGAGGCACGCGATCAAAAGAGGTCAGGTGATTGTTCAGCACAATCAGCTTGGCGATCGCGGTGTTGATACGCAGGTTCTCGTATTCAACAGTGACCTCAGAGATTGTGCGAGCCAGCAGACGCGC
>CALHID010000230.1 GCA_938030835.1 uncultured Actinomyces sp.
ACCGCGCCGACCACATCGCTGTTAATGGCGAAGGTGCATGGTACGAAAAAGTAGCCGATCGTGCGACGACACTGTATCCGCGTCTGCTCCGCCCCTACGGACAGCGTTTTTCACATCCCCGTTCGGGAATTGGCTACAACGCTGAACAGGTTGATGACCTTCTGGATCAGATTGCAGCTTTCTTTGATGATCGTGAGGATCTGGCTGCTGACGATGTCCGGCATACGCTTTTCAAGGCCGCGCGCGGTAAGAAAGCCTATGCAATGGGTCCGGTCGATGCCTATCTTGGGCGCGCCGTTGAAATCCTTCTTTCAGTGAACTGACACATGAGTACACAGGTTGTTCTGCTTGGTTCTACGGGATCAATCGGCACACAGGCGCTTGAGGTTATTGACCAGCACCACGAAGAATTCGAGGTCGTCGCTCTCAGCGCCGGTGGTCGCTCTCTTGAGCTTTTGGCAGAGCAATGTGTTCGTTATCGCCCTCGGGTCGTTGGAATCCACGATGGCGATGCGCGCAGGCTTGAGTCTCTGATTGCCTCGGCTTCTGGTGAAATTCCAGAGATTCTGGTCGGACCGGACGCCTCAACACAGATTGCGGGATCCTTCCCTCAGGCAGTCGTCCTCAACGGTATTACCGGCGGTGTTGGCCTTGGTCCCACCCTTGCCGCCCTCGAGGCCGGATCGACCCTTGCCTTGGCAAATAAAGAATCCTTGGTTGTTGGTGGGCCCCTAGTTCGGCGTGCAATGAAGCGTGATGGGCAAATCGTTCCCGTCGATTCAGAACACTCGGCCATTGCCCAATGTCTTGCCAGCGGAGTTCACGAAAGAGGTTTGACCGCACAGCGAGTCACCGGTAAGAGTGAGCTTGCGCAATTGGTTCTCACGGCCTCGGGAGGGCCTTTTAGGGGGAAGAAACGCGCTGATCTGGCGGAAGTAACCCCGCAGCAGGCGTTGGCACACCCAACGTGGAATATGGGACCCGTTGTCACCATTAACTCATCCACTCTGGTCAATAAAGGCCTAGAACTCATCGAGGCGCATCTTCTGTTCGATGTTCCGGCCTCGGATATTGTCCCAGTTGTTCATCCTCAGTCCATTGTCCACTCGATGGTGACCTGGAAGGACGGGGCGACGATTGCGCAAGCCTCGCCCCCCGATATGAAGCTTCCTATTGCTTTGGGATTGACATGGCCTAAGCGACTTCCAGATATTGAAAAACCGGTGGATTTCCTCCAGCGGCAAGAATGGACTTTTGAGCCGGTCGATTCTCAGACTTTCCCGGCAATCAATTTGGCACGTGCGGCTGTTACTGAATCGCAGACCCATCCTGCTGTATACAACGCTGCGAACGAAGTTTTCGTCGATGCATTTCTGCGTGGGCAGCTTGCGTATCTGTCAATCGTGGATCTTCTTGAGGAAGTTCTGGCCGAGCACCAAGGCATCGAGGAGCCTACGCTAGACGATATTCTTGGCGCCCAAGAGTGGGCCAAGGCTTCTGCGCGTTCTCACATCATGTGAGAGGAAAGAAAAAGGATTTTCGTGGGGATTATCGGTGTTCTTGTCATCGTCGTGGGGTTGTTGATCT
The DNA here is from genome assembly GCA_938030835.1 of uncultured Actinomyces sp. GTDB lineage: Bacteria > Actinomycetota > Actinomycetes > Actinomycetales > Actinomycetaceae > Pauljensenia. The sequence goes on from CALHID010000230.1 coordinate 1,588, forward strand.
CAGTCGCACTTCATGAATGTGGCCATATGATTCCTGCAAAGAAATTTGGCGTTTACGTTCCTGAGTTTGCTGTTGGTTTTGGACCTCAGATTTTTGGCGTCAAAAAAGGGGAGACGACCTATTCTCTTCGCGCGATTCTTTTGGGTGGCTATGTTCGCTTGGTCGGGATGTTTGCCCCGGCTCGTGACGGGGTGAAAACGACGAATCGACGTGGAAAGCCGACCCTTGCCCAGGAGGCTCGTGAGGCCAGCATGGAAGAAATTCCTGAGGGCTACGGTTCTCGCGCATTTTATCTTCTTCATCCCGCACAGAAGATCATTGTCATGATCAGTGGTCCACTGGTCAATCTCTTCCTTTCGATCCTCTTCCTCTCCATTGCTCTGGTTGGGATTGGAATTCCCAAAGCCTCTTTGACGCTGAGCGAGGTTCCTCAGCAACTGACTACCCAGGGAGCTACTGTCGATGCGCCGGCATACGCCGCAGGTATTCGAGCGGGGGATACGATCACGGGAGTCAACGGTAGCGCCGTGACCTCGTGGGAGCAGATGCGTCAGAGCATTGCAGGCTCACAGGGCACTATCGATATTGACTACCTGCGAAATGGTCAACTTTTCCACGTGAATGTCGATCCGCTGCGATCGGGAGATAACGTCAGTATCGGTGTCATTGCGGGGACTGAATATCAATCCGCCAGCGTAGGAACTGTCGCCTCAGCCGTAGGGGAGACCTTTACCGGCACAGTGAGCGTTGTTGCCCGTCTACCAATTGCCCTGTGGGATGTTGGTCGTTCGATTTTCACCGGTGCACCCCGTGATTCGGGTGGCGTCATGTCGGTTGTCGGTATCGGCCGGATTGCTGCAGATGCGACCTCGTCTGATGTCACGGCGAGCAGCGGTGGCTGGATGCGTTCGGCTGCACTATTGCTGTCGATCCTGGCTTCCCTGAATATGGCGCTCTTTGTGTTTAATCTTCTTCCTTTCCCGCCGCTCGACGGAGGACATATCGTTCCGGCAATCTATGAATGGATTCGGCGAGGCATTGCTCGGGTACGCGGAAGGGAAGTGCCGCCACCGGTCGATACTGCGCGGCTTATGCCACTGACATACACGATGGGCACGATCTTGGTTGCGATGACGGTTCTGCTGATGATTGCAGATATTGTCGTGCCAATCAGTCTGCAATAGGTCGCTCACAGTACTGCGAGCTTTCATTGGTTTCATTAGCGTCTGGCTGGCCCGGGTGCCAGCTGCATACAAGTGGGAGATAATGACAAGGTGACTGAAATTAACTTAGGGATGCCCAGCGTCCACGAAGCTCCTTTTCCGCGTCGCAAGACTCGTCAAATCATGGTGGGGGATGTGCCTGTTGGTGGGGGTGCTCCCGTTTCTGTTCAGTCGATGACCACAACAAAGACCCACGATATCGGTGCAACCCTGCAGCAGATTGTAGAGCTCACCGCA
>CALHID010000231.1 GCA_938030835.1 uncultured Actinomyces sp.
CTGAGCAACACGCTGAATCATTTCCTGAATCAGAACGGTCTTACCCACACCTGCGCCACCGAAGAGGCCAATCTTGCCACCCTGAACATATGGGGTGAGCAAATCGATAACCTTGATGCCCGTTTCGAACATCTTCGTGCGAGCCTCAAGCTGGTCGAATGCCGGCGGCTGGCGGTGAATCGGCCAGCGCTCGGTGATTTCCAGATGCTCACCGGGTTTGAGATTCAAGACCTCGCCGGTCACGTTGAAAACGTGACCCTTCGTGATGTCACCTACCGGAACCGAGATCGGAGCACCGGTATCGGTGACAACCGAGCCGCGAACCATACCGTCGGTCGGCTTGAGCGAAATCGCACGAACCAGGTTGTCACCGAGGTGCTGAGCAACCTCAAGAGTGATCGTCTGAACGCCGGCTTCACCTTCGCTCTGCCCGGAAAGATTCACATCAACGTGCAATGCGTTGTACAAGGGAGGAATTGCGTCCGGCGGGAACTCAACATCGACAACCGGTCCGACAACACGTGCGACCCGTCCCTGTCCCGTTGAAGTAGTAGTCATTTCTATTTTCTCCATGTGCACGGGCCTCAGCCCTGGACCAATGCGTCGGCACCGCCCACGATTTCAGTGATCTCTTGAGTGATCTCCGCCTGACGGGCCGAATTCGCCAGACGCGTGTATTTCGTAATGAGCTCTTCTGCGTTATCCGTTGCCGTATGCATTGCGCGCTGGCGCGAAGCCAACTCTGATGCGGCAGCTTGCAAAAGAACATTTCGGATCCTGCTCGAGACATACAGCGGAAGCAGGGTGTCAAGAACTTCTTCGGGTGAAGGAATGAATTCGTACTCGGGGAAGAGCTCGGCATTCTCCTTGTGCTCGCCGCGTTCCTCATCGCGTTCACGATCCCCTTCAGGAGCATCGACAACGGAAAGAGGAATCATGCGTCGAACTTCAGGGACCTGACTCATCATCGACTTAAACCGCGTGTAGACCAAATGAACTTCGCACACGCCAGTCATAGGATCCGAATCGGTAAAGCGCTCAAGAAGTTCACGAGCGATCTGATTGCTGATCTCCTGGGAAGGTGAATCGGACTCCCCTTCCCACGAATCTTCGATCTCCACGCCCCGGAAACGGAAGTACGCCTGGGCGCGTCGACCATAGGTGTACAGGACCGGGACTTTTCCTTCTTCTTCGAGGCGTTCAACAAGACGTTCGGCCTCGCGAAGGATCGTTGCAGAGTAGGCTCCGGCCATCCCTCGATCGGAAGCAACCACAAGGACCGCGACACGTGGCGTATCGTGACGCTCACGAGTCAGCGGGTGGTCAAGGTCAGTATGGATAGCGACAGCGGCAACTGCCTGAGTCAGAGCCTTCTCATAGGGTCCAAGTTCAGTAGCTGCCCGACGCGCGGCACCAATTCGCGATGCCGCGATCATTTCCATCGCACGAAAGACCTTAGCCAGCGTCTGCGTAGATGCAATCCGCTGTTTATAGATCCTTTGTTGTCCGCCCATACTCAGGCCTCAGACACTACCGGGCGCGAACGAACGATTTCTTCCTGAGAACGCTCGGCCTGCACCTCAGCGTCATCAAGCGAGACCGGTGATGCCTTCGCGCTCACCCATTGGCCGTGGAAGGTTTCAACCGCAGCACGCAAGGCTTCTTCGGTTTCCTTCGAGAGCTCACCGGTGGCGGCGATCTCATCAAGCACAGTGGAGTTTGCACGCAAGTAGTCCAGCAGGCCGCTTTCGAAGGAAAGGACTTCGCTCACCTCGAGGTCGTCGAGGTAACCATTCGTTCCAGCCCAGATCGACGCAACCTGGTCCTGAACCACATAGGGCGAGTTTTGCGGCTGCTTGAGAAGCTCCATGAGACGCTCACCGCGCGTGAGCTGACGACGTGTTGCAGCATCAAGATCAGAAGCAAACATCGCGAAGGCTGCCATCGAACGGTACTGAGCAAGCGTGAGCTTCAAGGTACCGGCGACCTTCTTCATCGCCTTAATCTGAGCAGCGCCACCGACACGAGAGACCGAGATACCGACGTCAACAGCCGGTCGCTGGTTCGAGTTGAAGAGGTCAGACTGAAGGAAGATCTGGCCGTCGGTAATCGAAATGACGTTGGTCGGAATGTACGCGGAAACGTCATTTGCCTTGGTTTCGATGATCGGCAGACCGGTCATCGATCCCCCACCGAGCTCATCGGAGAGTTTCGCACAGCGTTCTAGCAAGCGAGAGTGCAAGTAGAAAACGTCACCGGGGTACGCTTCACGCCCCGGCGGACGGCGCAGAAGAAGCGAAACTGCACGGTAGGCCTCGGCCTGCTTAGAAAGGTCATCGAAAACGATCAGGACGTGCTTACCCTGGTACATCCAGTGCTGGCCAATTGCGCTACCCGTGTAGGGAGCCATGTACTTATAGCCCGCGGGATCCGAGGCCGGGGAAGCAACAATCGTCGTGTATTCCATTGCTCCGGCGTCCTCAAGAGTCGAGCGAACCGAAGCGATTGTCGAGCCCTTCTGGCCGATGGCGACATAGATGCATCGAACCTGCTTGTTGACATCGCCGGAAAGCCAGTTGTCACGCTGGTTAATGATCGTGTCCAAGGCGATTGCGGTCTTACCGGTTTGGCGGTCACCAATGATCAATTCGCGTTGTCCGCGTCCGATGGGGATCATGGAGTCGACGCTCTTGAGACCGGTTGCCAAAGACTCTGTGACCGGTTGGCGGTAAATCACACCGGGCGCTTTGCGGTCGAGGGGCATGAGATACTTCTCACCCTCGATGTCACCACCTCCGTCAAGAGGATTTCCCAGCGGGCTGATGACACGGCCGAACATGTTCTCGTTGACCATGATGGAGGCGACACGACCGGTGCGTTTCACACTGTCGCCTTCTTTAATGCCTTCGGAAGAACCGAGAATCACGGCACCGACATTATCCTCTTCGAGGTTCATGGCTACAGCCATAACGCCGTTGTCGAATTCAATCAGCTCGTTTTCTGTCACTTTGCTTAGTCCGTAAATGCGGGCTACGCCGTCGCCAACGGTAAGGACAGTGCCTACTTCCTCAAACTGAACTTCTGTGGAGATGTTCTGGAGTTGTTGTAGAAGCACGGCTGAAACTTCGCCGGGCTTGATATTGTTGGGCATAGAGATTCTATTTTGTGTGCTGTGAGATCCGTGTTGTGCTCTGCTGTGTGGCGCGAACGTGGCGGTCTTTTCGTATTATGGTTGTTGTGGGGGCTCGGCTCTGAATGGAAACACCGTAGAGCCTAAAGACTGTGGCAGGAATTAGTTCCAGTTTCTCCGCAATTGTCTGAGCTGTCCTTGCAGGCTGGCGTCGACTCTGTAGTCGTCGTACGTGAGTATGAAGCCGGCTTTCAGTTCCGGAGCTGTTTGTACGTGCAATTGTACCGTGTTGCCTGTGCGTTTTCGAATGAGCTTAAGCATCCGCTCGCGTATTTCGGGAGCGACGGCTTCTGCTGTGGTTAGATAAGCACGAGTCAAATGGTGTTGGTGCTCATACGCGTTCAGGAAAGAGGTGGCCATGAACGGAAACATTTCGGCACGCCCTTTACTAACGACGAGCTGAATGAAACGCTTCGTACTATTGCTCACTTCGGA
>CALHID010000232.1 GCA_938030835.1 uncultured Actinomyces sp.
TACGGTCTGGCTCTCAACAACGACGCCTCTTACACCGTCCCCTTCCTCATGCAGGCCGGAGTCACCTTCACCAAGGATGGCAACGAGCCCATGACTCCCGCAGCCAAGGCAACCGAAGCCATGCAGTTCCAGTACGACCTGATCTACAAGGACAAGCTGGCCCCGGTCCCCGTCGCCTCGAATGACTACGCCGCACCGCGTAAGGTCTTCACCTCCAAGCGAGCAGGCTTCATTCTCACCGGCCCCTGGGATATTGCAGCAGTGCGCAAGGAAGACCCGAACTTCCCGCTGACTGTCGGTGAACCCCTCAAGGGTGATGTCCAGAAGACCTACCTGGCTGGCTCGGGCATGATGATCCCCTCGAAGTCGCAGAACGCAGAGCTCGCATGGCAGCTCATCAAGGACATGACCAGCCTCAAGGTCCAAGAAGCCGTCACCGCTGAGACCGGAATGGCAATGTCGCGTAAGTCGTGGGCAAACTCCGACGTTGTGAAGAACGATCCGATTCTCTCCGTCGTTGCCAAGTCGCGTGAATACGCCTCGACCCCCGACAAGGCATTCTGGGGTAACGAAAACGCCGCGAAGATCTCGGACGCTCGCAAGGTGATGTACGAAGAGATCATCCTCAACGGAAAGGACCCGGCTGCTCAGGTCCAGACCTACGAGACCACGGTTGCTGGACTTCTGAAGCAGTAACTCATGTCCGTCTCGACTCGGAACCGGGGGCATCGGGGAGGGATGCGCGCACGCCAAGCGCGTACCGCGTATCTCTTCCTGACCCCCGCGGTCATCTACTTCGTTCTCTTCATGTTCTGGCCGCTGATCCAGGAATTTCAGCTGTCCTTCACGCGCGGCTTTACAACGCTGCGCCCCGTGGGATGGAAGAACTATTCCTCGATCATCCGTGACCCCGAAGTCCAACACGCCTTTGGAATCACCCTGATCTATGCGGCCTCGGCACTGATTTTGGGTGCCTGCGTGGGCTTGCTCCTGGCTCTCATCCTCAATCAGAAATTCCGTGGGCGCACCCTTGCGCGCACGATGATCCTGACGCCCTACATGACCTCGGTGGCCATCGTTGGCTTGATGTGGCGCAATATCTTGGATCCGACGACAGGTATCTTGAACTCGGTGCTCTCCAGCCTGCATCTTCCCACCCAGCAGTGGCTCACCACCGCGCCCTTGGCAACCCTTGTCGGGATTACCGTCTGGCAAGAAGCCGGCTACTTCATGCTGCTTTTCTTGGCTGGTTTGCAGGGCATCGATCCTCAGATTTACGAGGCCGCGCGCCTCGATGGGGCATCCCCGTGGAAGCGCTTCTGGTCCTTGACCCTTCCGCTCCTTGCCCCGACGACGCTCTTCGTCGGTCTGGTCGGAATGATTTCAACGCTCCAGCAATTTGGCCTCCCGTACTTGGTGACCAATGGCGGGCCAGGAAATGCCACGAGCTTGTACGTCTACCAGGTCTACCGTGAGACCTTCCAGAGTGGAAACTTGGGCTACGCCTCTGCTATGAGCTTCGCCTTCTTGGCAGTCATTATGGTTTTGTCCCTGATCCAGATTCGGACGGGACGAAGGAAAGAGGCACTATGATGTGCGCACCAACCCAGCCCCCGGCCTCGGCAGTCATCAAAAAGAAGAAGAGCATCGCTGACGAAGAGCTCTTCCCGGGTGCGCGCCTGGTTTCACTGATCTTCATCTGGATTGCTGCCGCGATCGCTGTTGCCCCGCTGCTGTACATGATCTCTTTGGCTTTCCAATCCGACGCGGAAGTTTCCGGTGGATCAGCGGTGTTGATCCCTGCGAAATGGCAATGGGAGAACATCGGGAGGCTTTTTGCAGCCGCGCCTTTTGGCCGTTTCCTCTTCAACTCGATCCTGGTCGCCGGACTGATCACCTGCTCGCACATTGTTTTCGCTCCGCTGGTCGGATACGTTTTTGCGAAGTTTGATTTCCCGGGCAAACAGGTCTTCTTCATTGCGATCTTGTCGACCATGATGATCCCGCTCTTCGTGCGTATGATCCCGCTCTATGTGTGGTTCTCGCAGATCGGATGGCTTGATACCTATCAGGGTCTGGTCATGCCATTCCTTATGAGCGCTTTCTCGATCTTCCTCATGCGCCAGTTCATTGCAGGCGTGCCCGACTCTTTGATCGAGGCGGCCCGCGTGGACGGGGCCAATGAGCTGCGGATCTACCGTTCGATTGTTCTCCCGCAGTGCAAACCCGCACTGACGGTCCTTGGATTGTTCACCTTCGTTTTCCAGATGAATGAATTCTTGTGGCCTTTGATTGCGACCAGCTCGCTGGAGATGCGAACAATTACTATTGGACTATCAATCTTTAAGAGTGAATCTTTCACCGCTTGGAACCTGACGGCAATGGGATCTCTCATGCTGTTCATCCCCGTGTGCTTGCTCTTCGTCCTCACGCAGAAGCACATCGTTCAGGGCATCGCGATGACGGGTATCAAGTAGGAGTTACCGTGAGTGAGAACCATCCGAATATCGTCCTCATCGCCGTTGATCAATGGAGGGGGGATTGCCTGTCGATTCTTGGACACCCCGACGTGCGCACCCCCTATCTTGATCAGCTAGCTGGGGGAGGAGCACAGATGACGCAGGCCTATGCGGCTTGTCCCACCTGCGTTCCTTCTCGGATGGGACTCATGACCGGGACCGCCCCAACCACGCACCGCCGAATCGGCTATCAGGATGGAATTACTTTCGATATGCCGGTTACGCTCCCCGGGGTACTTCGCGATGCCGGGTACCAGACTCAGGCGATCGGCAAGATGCACTACTGGCCTGAGCGCGGTCGCATTGGCTTTGATGATGTGATTTTGCACGATGGCTATCTTCACTACTCGCGTCACCGCGAGCGCGATTCGCGTATGTACGACGACTACCTGACGTGGCTGCGCGAGCAAGAAGGCGCGGGTGCCGCGGAGGACTACATCGATAATGGCCTCGAATGTAATTCGATGGTTGCACGTCCCTGGGATAAGGCGGAAAAACTGCACCCCACGAATTGGGTCGTCACCGAGGCAACTCAGTGGCTCTACCGGCGCGACCCCACCTGTCCTTTCTTCCTCTACCTATCCTTCCATCGTCCGCACGCTCCGCTTGATCCGCCGCAGTGGGCTTTTGATAGCTACGACCAGGACGACCTCACTCTTCCGGGCGAGGACAATTGGTCGGATGAATTGATGAGTGAAGAGAGACGGGATTGGGACCCGACCGCACTCGCTGCCCACTATCGTGAACGGGACGTGCGGCTCGCGCGCGCCGGCTACTACGGGCACATGACGCACATCGATTCCCAGATTTCTCGCTTCATCCAGACGCTAGGGGAGTTCGGACTGGCTGAGAATACGGTGGTTGCTTTTGTCTCCGACCACGGGGATATGATGGGCGATCACGGACTGTGGCGAAAAGGTTACCCTTACGAGGCTTCCTCACATGTTCCCTTCATCTTGTACGGTGCGGGGATCGCTCCCGGCACGCGCGTGGATAGCGTGGTTGAGATCCGCGACGTGATGCCAACCCTGCTGGACGTTGCCGGTGTGGAGATTCCTGAGGAAGTTGAGGGGCGCTCAGTCCTCCCCTTGATTGCCGAGGCCGACGATGAAGTTCCGTGGAGAGAGTACCTTCACGGCGAGCATTACTTGTTTGACCAATCGATACAGTGGATTCGTTTCGGAGCCTACAAGTACGTGTGGTTCTCCGGTTGGGGAATCGAACAGCTCTTCAACCTCGATGAGGACCCCGAAGAATTGGTTGACCTGTGCAAACTTTCCGCTGATGCGCGAAGCAGCGAAGTCAGCGACGCGCTTCTTCGTGGAAGAAACTATCTGATCGCGGAACTTGAAGGACGTGAAGAAGGATATGTATCCGAGGGACATCTAGTTCCCGGATGTGAGGCCGTGAAGGTCCTGACACATTCCTATCCGCTTCGTGAAGAAGGGCGTTAGGCCTACAGCCAACCCGCTGCCCGCGCCAAGGATGCGGCCTCCGCGCGGGTGCGTGCCTCCATCTTGAGCATCGCTGAAGAGACGTGGTTACGCACGGTTCCTTGACTCAGTCCCAGCGTACGGGCAATGTCAGCGATTGTTCCGCCGCGCTCAACTTCGCGCAGAACATCTGCCTCGCGCTGGGTCAGTGATGACGAACCAGTTGAGAGTGCCTCGACTGCAAGACTTTGATCGATTGCGCGACCACCTGCTGCGAGCGTGCGCACTCCCTCGGCCAAAGCCTCGACCGGCGCGTTCTTCACCATGAAACCCGTTGCCCCCGCATCGAGGGCACGTTGCAAGTAACCCGGTCGGCCGAATGTCGTGACAATCAGTACGCGTACCCCGGGGAAACGGGCGCGAATTGCTTCAGTTGTCGTGATGCCGTCCATGTGAGGCATTTCGATGTCGATAATTGCGACGTCGGCGGGAGAGGCTGAGCGTGCAGAACTCGTCGGTGTCGCGTCGAGCGAAGCATCTTGCGTTGCCAAACGAGTGAGTTCTTCAAGAGCCTGCACTCCATCGGCGGCCTGAGCGACTACCTCGATGTCACGCTCCAAATTGAGCAGCCCGGCCAAAGCTCCGCGAATCATTGCCTGATCGTCGGCCACGAGCACACGAATTGTCACGCTCACCTCCTGCGTAGCCATCTGGGCTACTAGGTTAGCGCAGTTGGGGGCACTATTCCTTGCGCTGGTTCACCATATCGGAGGATGATTCCTCTTCGTTAAGAGGCATAGAGGGGAAAGTAAGAGAAATCGTCCACGTATGTCCCGATGCGCCCCAGGTCAAAGTTCCCTCATCACCGACGAGCTCAGATAGCCCAACGAGGCCTGATCCCGATCCTGCCGTAGAAGCGGCGTAGGCGGCAGAATAACCGTCATTCCAGACACTGACACTGTCTGGAGATAAATGAATACGGACGAGGGAAGGGCGAGCGTGAAGGAGAGCATTCGTGACTCCCTCGCGAATGACATGGGCTGCAGCCGCCGAGCGCGGTCCCGACGCAGGCTCCCCATCGTTTGTGATCTCGGCATCAATGCGTGCGACCTCAAGTAAAGATCGTGCTTCTTGGAGTTCCTCGGAGGGGGATAGTGCGCGAGTGGCCGCAACGATGCGGCGAACGTCAGCCAAGGCCTCGTTTGATTGAGCAGTAATGGAACGGATTTGTTCACGCGCTTCCTCATTGTGTCCCTCGTCCAAAAGACGACCGGCCAATTCAGAAATCATCGTGATGCCCATCAACGAGTGGCCCAAGATATCGTGCAGGTCAGTGCTCATGCGCGCTCGCTCAGCTGCCTTTGCGCGCTGGATTGCATCTTGGCGGCGTAGACGTTTGCGAGTCGAGCGCTCCATACGCCAGCGAGCCATGCCCACAAAGATGCCAACCAACGCTAGGTAACACCCTGCCCACAGGGGCTCACCCTCCGCGTAAGCAAATACTCCAGCGATCGCAGCGATTGGGACGATCCCTGCAATCACGTAACGGCTTGGTGCTTGGAACACCCACGCAACCAGGAAGAAGGAAGTCAACATGAAGGCGTAGGGGACACCGACACGGATCGCGTAGACGAGATAGACCAGCGTCGCTAGCGCCAGTGCCCCATGGGAGAGGATGAACGGCCTCGTGAAGGAGTTGCGAGCAGGCAGGGGATTGGTCAGCCACGTCGTCGAGTTAGCAAGCGCGAGGAGCACGCACAGTCCGATGATGCTCGCGCGC
>CALHID010000233.1 GCA_938030835.1 uncultured Actinomyces sp.
CGCCAATGTCGGGTGCGTTCTGCTGTTCAAACTCTTGACGCTTTGCGCGCTTCGACTTACGTCCGCGCGAGCTCTTGCCGCCACCGCGACCGAATGCGCCCGGCGTTGCGCCGCGGCCGCCACCGCGACCACCGCGCGGCGGAGCGAAACCGCCACCGGCGTTTGCTCCGGGAGCGCCCTGGCCGCCACCATTACCGCCACCCGGACGGGTGCCGCGGCCTCGGCCACCACGAGGACGTTCAGAAGAAGGTGCTGGGCCACCCGAGCGAGCGAAGTTCGCCTGTCCGGGCATCATTCCCGGGTTCGGACGCGGGCCGCCACCGGAAGGTGCGCCACTGCGCTGCGGACGAGGTCCACCCTGACGTGCTCCCTGAGCGCCACCGGGACGTGCCGGGCGTTCGCCCTGTGCGCCACGTGCAGGGCGGCTTCCACCGCGGCCACCCTGGCTGCCACCGGGACGGGGCATACCCTGGCTGGATGCGTAGGGGTTGTTTCCGGGGCGAGGGCCGCCGGGACGGGGTGCTCCGGGACGAGGCGCACCCGGCTTGGCTGCAGAGCCACCGGGACGCGGGGCGCGAGGAGCTCCGGGCTTCGGAGCACCAGCTGCAGGCTTGGGGGCTTCCTCGTGGCTTCCACGAGCTTGGCGCGGCGCGGGCTTGGGAGCGCGGGGTGCAGCTTCGGCCTTTTCGGCTGCGGCGGCCTTTGGTGCTGCCGCCTTGGGCGCACGAGGCCCAGGCTTATGAGCAGAAGGCTTGGGAGCTTCGGCAGCTGCAGGAGCGTCGTCCTGTGCGGGTGCTGCCGAGGCGGTTTCAGCGGTCTTGGCGGAAGCCTTCGCCTTGGGCTTGGGGGCCGCCTTCTTCGGGGCGCTCTTGGCGTCACCCGATGCTGAACCGGAAAGCTTTTCAAAGTGCTCGCGCGCTTCACGCGCTACGGGCGGTTCAAGTGCGGACGAAGAAGCTTTAACGTATTCGCCCTTGTCTCGCAGGTAGGCCAGCAATTCCTTGCTGGGGATTCCGAGCTCTTTGGCGAGCTCGTGGACACGCAGTTTTGCCACTTTTCTCCTTGTTCGGGAACGTCCCCGAACGGAGACGTATCACTGATATTGCAGGCAGCTCATCGCTGGGTACTCATCGGGTGCCCATGGGCTTTCAACCCGCTTTCGCTACTCGTTGTCCGGCGCCCTGTGCGCCGCAGACAGAATTTCCTTCCCCAGTTCAGCCCACTGCTCATCAGTCATTTCTACTGATCGACGCAGTGAACGCCCGACCGCCCGCTTGCGACGGGCGAGGTCTAGGCAGCGGGCCTCGGGATGAAACCACGCTCCCCGACCGGGAAGTTGACGACGGTGATCAACATGAAGATCTCCGTCAGAGGTCGCAACGACGCGGATGAGTTCCGCGCGTTGCGCGCGTAATCCACACCCCACACAGGTGCGAAGCATCAGAGTGGAGTCAGACACGCCTTTAAGCTTAGCCGAGTCAGTCCTCTTCCAAGCCATCGGATTGTGAGCGACTGATCACGTCATCCGGTGTAGACGAACGCGATGCCAGTCCTTCTTCGCCATTCTCGGTATCGGAATGGATGTCGATGTGGTAGTCGGTCAGACGTGCCGCAAGTCGAGCATTCTGCCCTTCCTTACCGATCGCCAGCGAAAGCTGGAAGTCGGGAACGATAGCGGTTGCAGTGCGCTGCTCCACGGAGTGAACGACAACGCGAGCCACGCGTGCCGGGGACAGCGAGTTTGCAACGAAACGTGCCGGATCTTCAGACCAGTCCACGATGTCGATCTTTTCGCCACCGAGTTCCGTCATCACCGCACGAACACGCGAGCCCATCGGGCCAATGCATGCGCCCTTGGCATTCACGCCTTCGCGAGTCGCAACCACGGCAATCTTCGAGCGGTGACCGGCCTCGCGGGCAATGGCCTTGATTCGGACCAGTCCCTGTTGAATTTCGGGAACCTCACGCTCGAAAAGCCCCTTGACCAAACCGGGGTGCGTGCGCGAAAGGGTAATGCGAGCACCGCGGTCGGTACGCTCGACGGAAACGATCAGTGCACGCAGGCGGGTTCCGTGCGAGTAGTCCTCTCCGGGGACCTTCTCGGAATCGGGAAGAATGGCCTCGAAATCGTCAGCCAGCCTTACGGTGGTCAGGCGGGAGTCACGC
>CALHID010000234.1 GCA_938030835.1 uncultured Actinomyces sp.
TTCCCCATTGAGTGGAGCGAGGTCGACTAGAGCAATGACGTGCTTGCCCGATTCTAGTGCCGAGGTGATGTCTTCTACCGACAGTTCCCTCACCTGGGAAGAAACTCCCAATTCGCGTGCACGAGTCATATGTTCGCTGTGAAGAGCGACCCGCGCCCGCTTGCCCAGCATCGTGGTTTTTGAAATCCCCACGATGGGTTCAGAAGTCGTTGCAAGAACTTCAACCGGTGCGCCGTGGTCCGCCAGTGCCGAGGCCAGGCCGAAGTGGCCTACTCCCCCCGAGTAGGTTGCCTGACGCCAGAGATCCAGTTCATTAACGAAATCGGTGTGCGGATCTCCTTCGATTTCACCAAGTGTCATAAGAGCACTTGCTGGACCGCAGGTAAATTCCGTCTTCTGGTGTTCGTAGGGAGGGACCACCAAATTCGCACTTTCTCGTGCAAAATCGGGGTTCCACAGAAGCCAGCCACTATGGGAGTAATCGCGGTCATTCTCAATGGGATGAGGGTTCCCATTGATCGTGACCTGTTCAAAACCAATCGAGCGCAGGACATCTACAAAAATCCCTTCATCCGCCCATGAGTCAGCTTTCATCAGCGGGAAGCGACGCGAGCACATCTCATCACGGAGTCCCAATACGACCTCGCGCACGCGACGGGTTTGTTCGGCTTCACCTACCACCTGATCGTTATTAAGAAGAGTCCATCCTGCAATGCGCAGGTGCGCAGAGAGTTCACGGTGGACTTCCCATACTCCAACCGGCCCATTGGTCCACAGGGTCGCACGCATCTTGGGGCCAAGGCGTGCCCAATCTTTCGCACGTCCTTCAGGGACTCCTAAAGCAAGCAGGCGCTCATAGCTACTCTCACCAGACTCAATCGAAATCTGCGAAATCTTCTCAGTCATCGTCACTCTCTTGGCCAGGTACTGCGGCTAGTAGGACCCGCGTGTATTCCTGTGTAGGCGAATGGAGGATATCTTCGGTTGCTCCTTCTTCAACGATGTGCCCGTCCTTCATCACAACCAGGCGATCACACATCTGGCGCGCGACGGCAAGGTCGTGAGTAATAAAAAGCAATGCGAAGCCCTGCTGACGTTGAAGCTGGAGCAAAAGCTCCAAAACTGAAGCCTGTACAGACACATCCAAAGCAGAGACGGCCTCGTCGCAAATCAAGAGCTGCGGTCGCGTCGCCAAGGCCCGGGCGATAGCAACACGCTGGCGTTCCCCGCCAGAGAGGCGCGCGGGATAGCGCTTTGCGTAGGAGGCCGGAAGGCCCACAGACTCCAAGAGGCTCGACACCTCATTAGCTGAACGACCACCTACGCGCAGAGCCTCGGCAAGGGTTGCGCCAATAGTGCGCGCTGGGTTGAGGGCAGAATACGGATTTTGGAAAACGATCCCCATTGGGGGGCGTCCACCTTCTAAGCCACCTTGTAATTTCTCCCGTGGTGTGCCATTGACCTCGATACTTCCCGAATCTGGTTTTTCCAAACCGATAATCAAGCGTGCAAGAGTGGTCTTCCCAGATCCGGATTCACCAACAATCCCAACGGATTCTTGGTGTGCGATAGAGAGCGAAACTCCATCGACTGCCACGTGCTGATCCCTGCGGCTGCGTCCGCGGAAAACTTTGACCAAATCCCGCGCATCAACCAAAGCAGGCGCAACATCATTCTTTTCCGAGGCAGTATCCGAAGAGGTGCTCGCTTGGGATTCTCCCGTGAAAGAACGGGGATTTGGACCATCCAGTCGAGGCTCGGCGGCTGCAAGCTGACGGGTGTAGTCGTTTTCGGGGTGAGTAAAGACTTTCTCGACGCTTCCCGATTCGACAACCTTCCCGTGGCGCATAACGACCACTTCATCGCCGTATTCGCGTGCCAAAGCAAGATCATGAGTGATCAGGATGAGGGCCATCGATCGACTCTCGCGAAGCTCGCTCAGAAGATCAAGAATTTCCTTTTGAGTCGTCACATCCAAAGCCGTTGTCGGCTCATCCGCAATGAAAACTCCGGGTGAAGAATCTAGGGCTGCAGCGATAGCAACACGTTGGCGCATACCTCCCGAGAGTTCTTGGGGATAAGCCTGAGCAACGCGCTCAGGAAGTCCAACTTCGCGAAGACGCTCACGAACACGTTCATCCCGCGCACGCTTGGGCAACCGTGTATCGGCAATAATCTGCGTACTGCAACGCTGGGTAGGAGACAGCGAAGTGAAAGGATCCTGCGGAAGCCAGACAATCCCTTTGCCCCGAAGTGCTTTAAAGGCACGCGCCTGACGGACGATATCAAACTCGCGTCCGCCCAAGGTCACTTGCCCTTGAGCAGTCAATGTATGGGGAGTGAGCGCACAAATAGTTCGTGCAAGCATGGATTTTCCGGCACCTGACTCACCCACAATAACTAGGGTGCGTCCGGCTTCTGCATGAATCGAGACATCATCAACAAGGATGCGCCCGTCATCTCGCGTGACGCTGATATGCGAGGCAATAAGGCCCTGATTCTCACTCACGAGCGCACCTCCTGCCTTTCACTCCACCAATCGCCTGCGATATTGATTGCGGTTGCCGTAATGATGATGGCAAGACCGGCGACTACACAGGCCGCAGGATTCTGGTTGAGAATAAAACGTCCATCGGCAAGCTGACGTCCCCAGTCCGCGTCTTGCGCACCGACGCCAAATCCTAGGTAGGACAATCCAGAGAGCGACACAAGCGCAAAAGCAACGTTGACAAAGAGGTTTGCCCACACGATAGGAGTGATATTCGGCAGAATATGAACTCCAAGGATACGAGGCGAAGACAAGCCCAGAACCTGCGCAGATTCAATATAGGGCTGTGGTTTTTGTTGAAGAGTGGCGGCGCGAATCATCCGGATATCGGAAGGCGCAAACAAAATGATCAGTACGCCAACCGTCACCCAATAGGAACCACCAATCACACCTGCAACGACGATCGCCAGCAAAGTAACCGGCATTGAAAGCAGGATTTCGCAAGAACGAGATACAAGGGCATCCCACCAGCCTCCCCACCAGCCGGCGGTCATTCCAAAAATCAGTCCCAAGATCATCGAACCGCCAGCAATCACCAGCGGACCGATGACAGCGGAGCGCGCGCCCGCAATCGTCAATGCGAGAATGTCACGCCCGACTTTATCGGTTCCAAAAATATGACCGGGAGTCCCCGCCGGGCTCACCCCTAAAGAAACATCTTGCCCCAGAGCATTGGGAACGATCAGTGGGGAGAAAAAGACGCATACTGCGACTGCGATCAAAATAATGAAGGAAAGAACGACGGAGCCCGGGACTGATCGCATTGCGCGGGCAAGGCCTCGTGCTGAGGAACGGTAACGGCCAGCGGGAACTTCGGGGTTGGCCTCGGCGCCCTGAGATGGTGCGCGATCGCTCATGCGGCACCTCCCTCTTCAAGCTTTTGACGCGGGTCAACGACGAAAGCTGCAAGGTCGACAATAAATGTCACCGCGATGATGATCACCGCTACCAAGAGCGCAATCGCTTGGACGACAGGCACGTCCTTATACGTAATCGAATCGGCCAAAAGCTGACCCAAGCCTGGAAGAGAGAAGGCCTCTTCAACCAAGACCGTTGAGCCAAAAAGAGTCCCCAAGATCAGACCAGCTGAGGTGATGATCGGCAAGGAAGCCGCACGCAGGTACATGCGAGTGATACGCCGGGAAGGCAAACCCCTCGAGCGCGCGAAGGTCACATAATCCTGGCTGAGCTCCGCCACGACTGCGGCGCGAGTTATTCGAATGATCATTGCGCCGATGCCCGTGGCTAGTGCAATCGCTGGCAGAGCAAGATGCCACAGGGAATCCACGAAATCCTCACCTGCGCCGAAGATTGGGAACCAGCCCAGCATGAGTCCGAAAACATAGAGCAGCACAAGGCCCAAGGCAAAACCCGGTGCAGAAATACCGACAACACTCCAGCCGATAATGGAGCGGTCCACCCAGCTTCCGGCACGTCGAGCAGCCCAAATTCCCAATGGAACACCGACGCAGATGGCCAGAACAAATGCCATCAGAGTCAGCATCGTGGTCAATCCGACGCGTGCGGCGAGGACGTCAGTAACGGGAGTCGCGGAGCGCACGGAGCTTCCAAAGTCTCCTCTGAGCGCTCGAAGCAACCAATGCCAATAGCGCAAAAGTAGCGGCTCATCCAGCCCGTATTGGGCGGTAATAGCAGCACGCACCTCGGGGGTGAGGCGGCGAGTACCGACCAGAATCTTCACCGGGTCTCCAGGAACCAAGTCCAGCAGAGAGAAGATGATGAAGGATAAGGCCAGCAACACCGCCGCGAACCCCGCGAGGCGTCGTGCGAAGAAACGTGCCATCACTTCGTGACGTTCAGGGACGCGGCCCAGGGGGTCATGAAGAAGTAGGACGTGTAGTTATTGGGAGTAACAGTCTTGGAGAAAGCAGTAGAAGTCTTTGCCCCACCAGACCGGCGAGTAGATCGTGTTTTCCTGAGCGATCTTCTCTGCTGCAACGATTTGCTCAACACGCTTGTTCGGATCCGTCTCAGCCGTGGACGAGGCGATGAGACCCTGAACCTGTTCGTTCTCGTAGCGCGCAGGGTTATCGGGTCCGAGCAACCAGCCTGCAACTTCTCCGGGATCACCGGTCGTTGAGGTGTAGCTCATGTAGTAGAGACCGTACTCGCCAGTTCCCACCTTAGAGATCCATTCTTCAATGGGCTTGGAAGTTACCGTGACGTTGATGCCGATCTGCTTGAGATTATCGGCGATTGCCAGCGCAGCAGAGCCCATTTCGGGGATCGATGCGGGGTAGGTCAGTTCCGTATCAAAACCGTTGGGAACCTTAGACTGTGCAAGCTCTGCACGTGCCTGGTCCAAGCTGAAGGAATCGATGGGAAGCTGCGCCTGAAGCTCGCGCGCCTTATCCACGCCAATCTCGCTACCCAGCTGGTCATTGGGTTCGATTGCAGTCGCAACCTCTCCGCGTCCCTTAAGGATGGAATCAACGATTGCCTTGCGGTCAACGGCATGGGCGACAGCCTTACGAACATGAATGTCGTCGAAAGGTGCAACGCCTTGATCAAAGGTCAGGCCCACGTAGGAACGGTCAGATTCGGTGAGAACCTTGACACCATCGATAGATTCAAACTGAGAAACCTGATCGGTGGGAAGCTGCGTGGCGATATCGATCTGGCCGCTACGCTGAGCCAACAGTCGAGCATTCTCATCTGAGAAGAAATCGAACTCGATCTTCTGTGCGGGGGTATCGCCACCCCACCACGTGCCGCTCTTTTCAAAAACAGCCTTCGAATCGGGCTGGAAAGAGGTCGCCTTGTAGGGGCCGGTACCCATGATGAGGTCCTTGGAGGAACCATAGGACTGTGCGGCCTCGTAGAAGGACTTTTCGGTGATCCACAGGCCACCGTTTGCCGTCACGGTCCATCCAAAGTTTTCGGCGGGACTTGGAAGCGTAATGGTGATCTCCCAGTCGCCAGTCTGAGTTGCTTCAACTCCCTTGGCCCAGTAAACCGCCGACGAAGGGGACTTATCGGGGTCCTTCGCAATATCAATTGAGAAGAGGACGTCCTGAATGGTCACGGGGTTACCATCCTGGAACTTTGCGTCCTTACGGATCTGGAAAACCCAGGTCTTCGCATCATCAGTGCGGTAGTCCGTCGCGATTGCGGGAACCAGCTTGCCTTCTTTGTCGACAGCAAGGAGGCCTTCGGAGGTCACCTGGGCAACGTAGTAGTTGATAATGCCCGTCTCGTGAGCGGTGTCCAAAGTAGACAGGGAACCGGGAAGACCAACTGTCACCGTATCGCTCTTTGCTCCCGATTGTGCCGATCCGGCATTTTTCGGTGCACAGGCTGCCAGCGAAGCGCACATGAGGACAGCTGCTGTAGCTAGTGCGGCTGCTTTTGTGGTGATGCGTGAAGCTGGCATCCTGATCTCCTTCAATTAGTTCATAGTGACGTCGAATGGTCTTTGAATAAAGCACGGAAACTCGCGCCATAAATAAAGATATGGCCCAAAGGCCTAGGTTCGCGACTCGTGCCACTTCGTGGGCGTTTGTAACGCTCACTGCCCAGGAACGACCAAGAGACGAAGACTTAGTCAACGCTTGGATTCAGGCCTTTTCGGGGTAAATGAAGACCCGAGTAAGGTGATCAAGAGCGCACACAGTTGAAACAACATCTTCCACGGCGATGTGTTCATCATGAGCGTGAAGCTGGGAGTAGACCTGCCCCAAAGTCGCTCCAGAAGAGCAGGAGCCAAAGCCATAGCCCACTCCCCCTTTGTGGCGGCCAACCCGAAGGTCAGAACCACCCGGGAAGAGGATGGGAACAACCTTCGCCTCGGGGTTCGCCTGCGTCAAAGTCTCCTCGATTGACCGGTACAGTTTTGTGTCGATTGACGAGGCCGTGGCGGGCTCACTCAACAAGCGCTCGATGGTCACGTGCTCGGCAAGCTCTCCCAAGACCTCGGTAATCGCACGATCAACATCGTCATTGCTCTGCCCGGGAAGGGTACGGATATCCAGTTCCAGCTCCCCAGAGGAAGGGAGAACATTAATCGGACCGCCAGCGCGGACAACCGTTTGCGCAACGGTCATATGCGAGACCGCATGGGCATACGCCGCAAGGTCACCGAATTCACCATAGTCTCCGCGATAGGTACCGCTAATCAAAGATTCTTCAAGTTCTGAATCAAATTCAAATGCGCGGACAAATCCAGCCCAAATCTCGTCACTTGCCTGTGGCCACTGCGCCTGCGACAGGGCCCGCGAAACCTGAGCGAGCATTTCAACTGCGCTTACACGCCCCAAAGGAATCGAGCCGTGTCCGGCATCTCCGCGAACATGAAGGCGACGCTGAGCAGCCCCCTTCTCGCCGACAATGACAACAACACTGTCTCCGCCGCGAGCGCCGCGAATATGAGCGCCTCCCATCTCAGAGAGCTGGGCTTCCCAGGGGAAAGCATCCTCGCGGTGTTCGCCAATCCACGGAACCCCAAGTCCGCCTCGTGCTTCTTCGTCCGCAGCGGCAACGAAGGTCAGGGTTCCCGCGGGGCGAGCTCCACCTCGGGCAACTTCTTCGGCAAGGCGCCGGGTGACGACTGCCATCGCAGCGGTCAAGTGAAGCATATCGACACTTCCTCGCCCCCAAATACTTCCCTCACTGATCTCACCTGCAAAGGGCGGATGGGTCCAGTGTTTCTCATCAACGGGGACGACATCGGTGTGTCCAAGGAAAGTCAGGGGCTGCGCTGAAGGATCGGTGCCGCGCAAGGTGACAACTAAAGTTGTACGCCCCGGGTGGGGCTCGATGCGCTCAATGTCGACGGGCAGCCCATCGAAGAAGGTTTCAAATAGGTCTGCAGCAGCCTCTTCATTGCCAGAATCGGGTGTGAGGTCATTGACCGAAGCAAGTGCGATGAGGCGTTGGAGGAGATCGATAGTTTCCTCACCGATATCGTGGTGCGCGGGCGTATTCATCGATTCTCCTCGTCATGTGACTATTTGTACTCCTTCAAGACTACTCAGCATCACTATTGGCGCATTTGCAGATCACGAAGAGAGCAGATGTTACGGCAGCGCGGAGTCGGCGCCCCCGGTGTGCGCACTGGACCGATATGGCCGAGAAAAGTAGGCTTGGACGGTAATAAGTCCACGACTCGGATGGAGAATACGTATGAGCGCTCAGCGCCAGGCCGAACCAACCTCGCTGCCCGCACCCCAGGTGCCGGACAAGGTCGCCACTGAAGGCCTCGAAGCCCAGTGGAACCAGCGTTGGGAAGATCAGGGAACTTACCGTTTTGATCGAAGCCGCCCCCGCCAAGAGGTCTACTCGATCGACACTCCCCCGCCCACGGTTTCGGGTTCACTTCACGTCGGCCACGTGTTCTCGTACACGCACACCGATGTCGTCGCACGTTTCCAGCGAATGCAGGGGAAGTCGGTCTTCTACCCCATGGGCTGGGATGACAATGGCCTGCCCACAGAGCGCCGCGTGCAGAACTACTTTGGGGTTCGCGTCGATGCGACTCTCCCCTATGATCCGAATTTTGAGCCCCCTCATGTTGGCGGCGAAGGCAAGTCCATCAAGGCTCGCGATCAGGTGCCGATCTCACGTCGTAATTTTGTGGAGCTGTGCGAGCGCTTGACCGTTGAAGATGAGAAGCACTTCGAGGACCTGTGGCGTCACTTGGGCCTGTCGGTTGACTGGACTCAGAACTACCAGACCATCGGTACACGTGCCCGCAAAGTTGCTCAGGCTGCATTCCTGCGCAATCTCGAGCGCGGCGAGGCCTATCAGGCTGAGGCTCCTGGCCTGTGGGACGTGACCTTCCAGACCGCAGTTGCTCAGGCCGAGCTTGAGAGCCGCGAATACCCGGGCTTCTACCACCGCCTCGCCTTCCACATCACCGACCCCGCGCGCGCTGCCGAGGCCGCTGCAGCCGGTGCGCCGGTTGAGAACGGTGTTGATGTCTGCATTGAGACGACTCGTCCCGAACTTCTTCCCGCGTGCGTGGCTTTGATTGCTCACCCCGACGACGAGCGCTACAAGCCTCTGTTTGGCACCACAGTTGCCTCCCCCGTTTTCGGTGTTGAGGTCCCTGTTCTTCCCCACCCCGAGGCGGAGATGGACAAGGGCGCCGGTATCGCCATGTGCTGTACTTTCGGTGACACGACCGATATCGATTGGTGGCGTGACCTGAACCTTCCACTGCGCACCGTTTTGCGCAAGGACGGCCGCCTGCAGACCGAAACCCCCGAGTGGATTACCACCGATGAGGGTCGCGAGGCCTTCGCTGAGCTCGCGGGGAAGACAACCTTCTCTGCTCGCGAGGCCCTGGTGGCGCGCCTCGAGGCAAGCGGTGAGATGCGCGGCGAACCTCAGAAGACGATGCGCCAGACGAACTTCTTCGAAAAGGGTGACAAGCCCTTGGAGATCGTCACTTCGCGTCAGTGGTACATCCGTAACGGTGGCAAGCCATGGGTCAACCCTGCGACCGGCAAGGACCTGAACGAGGAACTCATTGAACGCGGTAAGGAGCTGGAGTTCCACCCTGATTTCATGCGCGTGCGCTACGAGAACTGGGTACGCGGCCTCAACAACGACTGGCTGGTTTCCCGTCAGCGCTTCTTCGGCGTCCCCTTCCCCCTGTGGTACCGCGTTGATGACAATGGCGAAGTCGATTACACGCAGATCATCACCCCCAGTGAAGATCAGCTTCCTGTCGATCCTTCATCGGATACCGCTCCCGGTTACACCGAGGATCAGCGCGGAGTCGCCGGTGGCTTCGTGGGCGAACTCGACATCATGGATACCTGGGCGACCTCTTCTCTTTCCCCGCAGATTGCCTGCGGTTGGCTTGAGGACGAGGACCTGTTCTCGCGTACCTACCCGATGGACTTGCGTCCGCAGGGCCAGGACATCATCCGAACCTGGCTGTTCTCAACGGTCGTCCGTGCCGATCTGGAATTTGGTGCGCTCCCCTGGGCACACGCTGGTCTTTCCGGATGGATCTTGGACTCGGATCACAAGAAGATGTCGAAGTCTAAGGGCAATGTTGTGACCCCGATGGGCTTGCTCGAGAAGTTCGGCTCGGACGCGGTGCGTTACTGGGCGGCATCTGCTCGACTGGGCTTGGATGCTGCTTTCGACGAATCGCAGATGAAGATTGGCCGCCGCCTGGCCATCAAGGTGCTCAACGCCTCGAAGTTCGCTCTCACGATGGGCGGGGACGCAGATCTGGATCTGGATATCACGCATGTCGTCCAGCCCCTGGACCGTTCGATGCTTGCTGGGCTGCGTGAGGTTGTCGCTTCTGCGACCACTGCTCTGGAAAATTACGAGCATGCTCGCGCGCTGGAGATCACCGAGTCCTTCTTCTGGACTTTCTGCGACGACTACTTGGAGCTTGTGAAGGAACGCGCCTACAACCGCGAGGGCAAGTGGAGCGATCAGGCTTCTGCTTCTGCCCGCGCAGCGCTGGCGATCGCCATCGATACCTTCGTTCGCTTGCTTGCTCCCTACCTGCCCTTCGTGACCGAAGAGGTGTGGAGCTGGTATCGCGAAGGTAGCGTCCACCAGGCTGCATGGCCGACTGCTTCCGACCTTGAGGTCACCCCGGATGGAAGCATCGAGGGCGCGATCGAGGATGCGTCCAGTGTGTTGCTGGGCGTTGCCTCCGAGGCACTCGTGGTCCTTCGCCGCGTGAAGTCCGAAGCAAAGGTCTCCCCCAGGACCCCCTTCCTTGAGGTGACAGTGTCTGCTCCCGAGCAGATGATCCCCCTGCTTGAGGAAGTTCTGGAAGACCTTGCTGCCGCGACGAAGATTCAGGGACCTGCTCATTTCGAGGCCTCGGCAGAGGCTACCGAAGATGAAGGCACCATCCGTGTCGCTTCCTTCGAGTTGGGCGAAGCCCCGGCTAAGAAGAAGAACTAACTTCTAGCTATAAAGGTGTGGGCCCGGCAGTTGCCGGGCCCATACCTTAATACGGAGGAAGGTCTATTGGAGGTTTTCCTAGTTGTCCTTCATATGGGTACGAAGACCGTAGCGTTCTTCTTGGCGGCGGCGAAGAAACTGCTGAACCCCTAGTCCCGCAAGAGGAATGTATTCGGCACTCTCTTGGGTATAGCCCTTTGCCACCGCCCAGCCCCAGATCCGCGAGCATTGGATGACAGCATCTCGTTCAGTTTTGACTGAATCCACTCCCCTGAAGGTAATAGGAAGTAACGCAGAGGAACCGTCTGGGCGAATGACCTTCACTTCAGCTGTCTGAAGACCTCGACCTTTCTGGTTCACAAGGCGAACATACAAACCCGTTCGCGAGTGCGGCCACGGAATCTGTATTTTCCTTGACAAGATCGACAGGGTGATCCCTTGGGAGTCGAGACAATCTGTACTTGGGAAATAAAGGAAACCATGAATAATGAGAAGGACGATGATCAGCAGATCGACCCCTAGCATGAAGGACCAGATCAATGGATGATCCGCGTCAATGACCGCGTCTGTTCCTTCGGTCAGCATCGTTGGGAACGGCAGAGAGAGAAAGAGCGCTAAACACCACGACAAAATCACCATAAACGTCGAGCCTTTTTCGAAGACTATTCTCTCTGCTTCAAGAGGAATCGACTTCTCGTCGTTTTGGTCGTAGTAGTAGTCACCGTCTACAACCGCCCCGATCTTCGAGGCAATTTCTTTCTGAGGCTCGATGCGCTCCCCAGCAGCGGGAGGAAGTGATACTCGAGAAGAATCCTCAGCAGGCTGAGGATCGTAGGGATTACTCATTTATTGATTGAAGTTCTGGCGAAGACCGTAGCGTTCTTCCTGAGACTGACGAAGCGCTTGGTGAATTCCGACTCCCGAGAGAGGAATGTACTCCCCCGTTTCAACGGTGTAGCCCCTTGCAACGCCCCAATCCCAAATGCGCGAGCACTGAACGACGCCTCGCCATTCCAATTCATCGGAGTTCGGACCGGTGAACACAATCCCCAAGGGAATCTGCATTCCCTCAGCACTGATCAGCTTCACGTCGAAGGTTTGTGTCATCCGAGCACTCGCCGAAGCGGCGTTTCCAGCCCGAGTGTTACGGACGTAGAAACTGGTACGCGAATGAGGCCAAGGGAAGCGCTTCGAGCCAAAAATGCTCGTAACATAGAAGCCTTGGTGGTCGATGTAGTCTTTGCGGGGCATCATTGTCAGCCCAGCAACAATCTAGAGAGCCCCGATCAGGAAGCACAGAATCATTGCAACAACAGACTGTTCAGTGCGCACGGAATTGACGCATGCAAGGAGGAAAACTCCACCCAAAACGAAGGCTACGATTGCTTTCGTCCACGAGCCTTTTTCAATGATCAGCCGGTTAACCACTGTGGGAATCGGACGATCATCAAACTTATCGAAATAGTAGTCACCGTTTTCAATCCTGCCGGTTGCTGGCACGCTTCCCTGCGGGATTGACTGTCCGCTCGTGGGCGGCAGGCTCGGCGGCATCGTCGGTTCACTCATTTCGTCCTCCTCAAATGTGTTTCAACATTTTTATACTACAACTGTTTTGAGAGAGGACCTTTCGCTCAGAACATATGAGTTTTAAGGCACAACTGGCAGTTTTTCTTGAACTGAGCACCTACTTACAGATAGCATTTCTCGGTATTGTGCTCAGACAACTTGCTGAGTATTGAAGGTATTGGAGGCGCGTTATGTTGAGACGTTCGCAGCGAGGGTGGAGCATCATTGCTACCCTCGCCACCGCAAGCGTTGCAATGGGTATTGCGGGGGTCTCCACCGCACAACTTCAGGCTCAGGCAGATGAAGAACGCGTCCCCGACTTGATCCTCCTGAAGGATGCAGCCCACGTCCAGATGTCGGGCGGGCAGCCCGTCTACGATGAATTCGGCCTCCCGATTGGTCTTGATTCGACCGCAGATGCTCCCATCGGACACTTCGAAGTCGGCGACTACGTTGTCTACCGTATCAATGTCCTGAATCGCAATTATGCTGACGTGAACAGCTTTACTGTTTCGGATTTCCTTCCCGAAGGGGTCACCTATCAGAACTCTTGGACACGCAGGTGCACACACACTGTTATAGCTCCTACCGACCACCTGTGGGTTCACGAAAGCCAAAGCGTGAATCCCGACGAGAGTCTGTACCCAGAC
>CALHID010000235.1 GCA_938030835.1 uncultured Actinomyces sp.
ATGTTCTTCTTGAGGAGGTCGAGCGCGCGCTGACGACCATCATTGCTGCCAGTGCAGATCTCCTCCCCCTGATCGTCGTCGGCGCGCCCCTGCGCAAGGGAGCAGCCCTCTACAATTGCGCGGTTGCAATTCACCGAGGCCGCGCACTTGCAGTCATCCCGAAGTCTTATCTTCCGAACTACCGCGAGTTCTACGAAAAGCGTCATTTCGTGACTCCGCCGAGCTTTGATAACGATCTTCTTCAGGCTCCGTGGGCTCCAATAGAGCCCTACACAGGGGACGCTCCACTATTGCCTTTTGGCTCCGTGACGATCGATGTCACTGATATCCCTGGGCTGTGTGTGGGTATTGAGGTCTGCGAAGACATGTGGGTTCCTGTCACTCCCGCATCGCTCCTTGCGCTCGCAGGCGCAACCGTGCTGCTTAACCTCAGTGCCTCCCCCATCACCGTCGGACGAGGCGACGAACGCAAGCTCTTGGCGCAGTCGACCTCCGCGCGCTGCGCTTGCGCGTACGTCTACACCGCCGCCGGCCCGGGTGAGTCAACGACCGACCTTGCGTGGGATGGGCAGACCCTGATCTACGAGGCCGGGCAGCTTCTTGCCGCCGGACAGCGTTTCGCCTCGGGAACCCAGATCACCATTGCGGACGTGGATATCGAGCATCTGCGCACTGAGCGCACGCGCCAGAATTCTTTCACCGACAACGCTCAAAAGATGCTCGACGGCCTCTCGATTCCACGCCCCTACAGCATTGCCATTGAGATGAACCCGCCGCGAACGGATCTGGGTTTGGAACGCGAAGTCGATCGCTTCCCCTTCGTCCCCGATGATCCGAACCAGCTGGAACAGGATTGCTACGAGGCGTACAACATCCAGGTTGCGGGGCTTGCCAAGCGTCTGAGCGCTATTGGCCAGCCCAAGGTTGTCATTGGGGTTTCTGGCGGTTTGGACTCGACGCACGCACTGATCGTTGCGGCTCGTGCGATGGACCTCTTAGGGCGCCCGCGTACAGATATCCTGGGCTACACGCTTCCCGGCTTTGCGACTTCTGCGCGCACCAAGACCAATGCGATTGCACTATGCGAAAGCTTGGGAGTCTCCTTCAAGGAAATCGATATCACCCCCGCTGCCCGGCAGATGCTGGCCGATATCGATCACCCCTACGCCGATGGCCACGACGACTACGACGTCACTTTTGAGAATGTTCAAGCAGGACTGCGCACGGACTATCTTTTCCGCCTCGCAAATCACCTGGGCGGTATTGTCTTGGGCACGGGCGACCTATCGGAGCTCGCGCTGGGGTGGTGTACCTACGGTGTGGGCGACCAGATGAGCCACTATGCCGTCAATACCGGCGTCCCCAAGACGATGATCCAGCACCTGATTCGCTGGGTGGTCTCTTCTGGCCAGTTCTCTCCCGAAGTTGGCGAGATCTTGCTGTCGATCCTGGGGACTGAGATTTCTCCGGAGCTCGTTCCCGCGAAGCCCGGGCAAAAGATGCAGTCCACGCAGGACAAGATCGGCCCCTACAACCTGCAAGACTTCAATCTGTACTACGTGCTTCGACGCGGGGCGCGACCTTCAAAGATTGCTTTCTTGGCGGAGCACGCGTGGTCGGATGCCTCTCGCGGTGATTGGCCAGCTGGCTACCCCGAAGAGGACAAGGTTTCGTATTCCTTGGACGAGATCGTGAAGTGGGAGCGTCTGTTTATCCGTCGTTATTTCACTCAGCAGTTCAAGCGCAGCGCGCTTCCCAATGGCCCCAAGGTCATGGCTGGCGGGTCGCTTTCCCCGCGCGGAGACTGGCGTATGCCTTCGGATGTATCTGCCGAGGCCTGGCTGCGCGAGTTGGACACCGCAGTGAAGGGACTGGTTGAGTAGCGCGATCTGACGGAATGCCCGTCAAAACAGTGAGATGATCCGCAATAGTTGCTGCAAGTTTCTGCGCTCACCTATTTTTATTTAGGTAAGCCTGTCTTAATTAACGAGGCCTGCAAGCCCGCTATTTTCGTATTCTGCTGGAGAAAAACATGTCGCGTAAGCTCCTGTCTCTAACCGCTCTTGGTGCAGCATCATTGATGGCACTGACCGCCTGCTCAGGGGGCACGGCCTCGTCAAGCCAATCATCAACAAGCGCTGCAGCAAGCTCAAGCAGCTCCGCACCCAGCTCTATCACTATCGAATCCGACCAGGGAAACGTTGAAATTAAGCTGCCCGTCCAGCGCGTTGCATCCCTTGATAACCGCACATTCGAAGTCCTCGCGCAGTGGAACGTTCCGCTGGTCGCCGCTCCGAAGAAGCTAATCCCTTCGACCGTCAAGGCCTACAACACCGACTCCGTCGCCGATATCGGCATGCACCGCGACCCAAACCTCGAAGCTCTTGCAGCATCAAACCCCGATCTGATCATCTCCGGTCAGCGTTTCACTCGATTCGATGCGCAGATTGCGGAAATGAACCCCGGTGTTCCGCTGATCAACCTCGAACCGCGTGACGGCAAGCCTCTCAACGAAGAACTTATTCGTCAGGTCACCGACCTCGGTGAGATTTTCGGACACCAAGAGGACGCAAAGAAGCTTGTCGATGACTTCAACAATGCACTGAACCGCGCAAAGAAGGCATACGACGGTAAGTCCACCGTTATGGCCGTGGACGTTTCCGGTGGCAACATCGGCTACGTTGCCCCCTCCAAGGGTCGCACCTGGGGACCGATCTTCGATCTTCTGGGCCTCAAGCCCGCGCTTGAAGTTCAGGGCAGCACCGACTCTCACACCGGTGACGACATTTCCGTCGAGGCCATTGCTCAGGCAAACCCCGACTGGATTTTCGTTCTTGACCGCGACGCCGCGATTTCCAAGGAAGGCAGCTACACCCCTGCGCAATCCGTGATTGATGGGAATGCCGCACTGAAGAATGTCACTGCCCTGACGAAGGGGCAGACGGTTTACGCACCGAATGACACTTACACGAACGAGTCCATCATCACCTACACGGAGATTTTGAACTCGATTGCTGATTCCTTCGAAAAGGCTTCAGCAAATAAGTAAGTTCCCAGTCCTTAGTCTGAGAACTCATTCTTAACACAGGGGTGTGTTGGTCCTTTCTAGGGCCAACACACCCGCAACACTTATGGCTCAAACTTCTGTGACAAACCAGCATTCACCCCAGGTCCTTAAACGACGAATCGCCCTGCTTGTCTCTGCGTTCGTTGTCCTTGGACTTCTCATTCTTTCGTTGTGCACCGGGGAATATTCGATTCTGTCCCACGATGACGGATGGGATATGTTCATCGCGGTTCGCATCCCGCGTACCGTCGCACTCATACTTTCAGGTGCGGCGATGTCGATGTGTGGTTTGGTTATGCAGATCATTACTCAGAACCGCTTCGCAGAACCCACAACAACGGGAACCACCGAATGGGCAGGCTTGGGATTGCTAGCGATTATGATCGTTTATCCCAGCGCGTCGGTGCTCCTTCGTATGACGGTCGCAGTTTCCTTTGCATTCTTGGGGACCATGGTGTTTTTTGCCTTGCACCGAAGGGTATCCCTGCGTTCTTCACTGCTGGTTCCCATCATGGGAATGATGCTGGGAGCGATCGTTTCGGCAGTTTCAACCTTCCTTGCCCTTGAAACAAACACTCTTCAAAACCTCAGCATCTGGTTCCAGGGATCTTTCACGAGCGTCTATACCGGCCAGTACGAAATTCTGTGGATCATCACACTTGCTGTTCTTGGTGTCGTCGTCCTCGCCGATCGCCTAACAGCAGTCGGTCTGGGTGAAGATATCGCAACGACCTTAGGCGTGAACTATCACCGAGTGATCCTCATTGCTACGGGTTTGATTGCTTTGGCCACAGGCGTCGTTACCGTTGTCGTTGGTTCCCTACCTTTCCTTGGCCTTGTCGTTCCCAACCTGATCTCTATGGCTTTCGGGGATCATCTTCGCCAGAACCTTCCCTGGGTCTGTCTTTCCGGTATCGCTCTTGTTACGATCGCTGATCTTCTGGCGCGAACGATCATTTCCCCCTTCGAGATGCCCGTCTCTGTCATCTTGGGGATCGTCGGCGCCTTCGTCTTTATCGCACTCATCCTGCGTCAAAGCCGCAAAGGAGGATTGCAATGAAGCGCTCTTCATCTTCATCTTCCTTTGTCAATTCGTCTGCGCGGCGACGCTGGTGGCTACTCTTTTCCGCGACACTGATCGTTGCGGCCATTTGCTGTGTTGGTCTGTTGCTCTGGAAGAATCCGGTTCCTGTCACCAGTCCAAAGTTTTGGCCGATCGCTAGAAGACGCGCTTTTTCCATCCTTGCAATCGCGGTTGTCGCCATATGCCAGGGCCTTGCAACCGTTGCCTTCCAAACCGTTGCGGGCAATCGGATTATCACTCCCTCGATCCTCGGTTTTGAATCCCTGTACCGCGTGATCAACACATCCGTTATTTTCTTTGCCGGTGTTGCAGGGTTTAACGCTGCGCAGAACCTACCGATGTTCATCTTCCAGCTGGCCATCATGGTTCTCTTCACTCTGCTTCTCTATTCATGGCTTTTGACCAGCCAACATGCGTCAATGCACGCAATGCTCTTGATTGGAGTGATGTTGGGGGCGGGCCTTGGATCCGTTGCCACCTTCATGCAAAGGTTATTGACCCCCAGTGAATTCGACGTCCTGACTGCCCGCTTATTCGGTTCGATCTCAAACGCTGATCGCGCCTACTACCCCGTTGCTCTCCCGATCGTTGCTATAGCAGCGGTATCCCTTTTCCTTTTGTCGAACCGGCTCAACGTCATCGCTTTAGGGCGCGAAACTGCCACAAACCTCGGTCTCAATCACAAGCAAACCAGCATCATCGTATTGGTTCTGGTTTCGCTGCTGATCGCCACATCGACTGCGCTGGTTGGGCCGATGACTTTCCTGGGCTTCTTGATTGCGACGCTTTCCTACCAGTTCTCACCAACCAGCAATCACAAATACTTATTCGCAATGTCGGTTGCCCTGGGGCTAGCAGTTCTTTCCGCTTCATATTTCTTGATGAACCACGTCTTTAACGCACAGGGTGTTGTCTCAATCATTATTGAATTTGTCGGTGGCTTGGCCTTTATCGTGACAATTCTGAAGAAGGGGCGTCTATGATTCAGCTCAATGCGGTCGCGAAGCATTATTCCGAGGCCGTCCACATCGGTCCCGTGAGTCTTGAGCTTCCACGTGGTGGGATCACCGCCCTTGTCGGCCCAAACGGCGCCGGAAAGTCGACGCTTCTGACCATGATTGGCCGCCTCCTCGGTATCGACGAGGGCACAATTACAGTCGGTGGTGCGGATGTATCAACGACAAAATCGAAGGAATTGGCAAAGATCTTGTCTATTCTTCGCCAAGAGAACCACTTCGTCTCGCGCCTGACTGTTCGCCAGCTTGTCGCCTTCGGTCGTTTCCCTCACAGCCATGGGCATCTCAACGCCCAAGATGAAGACATCATCACTCGCTACATCAATTTCTTGGGACTTGATTCAATCGAAACGCGTTATCTCGACCAGCTCTCTGGCGGACAGCGCCAACGCGCCTACGTTGCGATGGTTTTATGCCAGGAAACGGACTACATCCTTCTTGATGAGCCGCTCAATAATCTGGATATTGCACGCAGTGTTGAAATGATGAAACTGCTCAGGCGGGCCGCTGAAGAATTTAAACGCACGATCGTCATTGTTCTTCACGACATTAATTTTGCGGCTCGCTACGCCACGCGCATCGTTGCGCTCAAGGATGGCACTGTCGCTTACCAGGGCACTCCCGAAGAGATCATGACTGACCAGGTGCTCACTGATGTCTTCGATACCCCGGTTCACGTCATCAAAACTGAAGACGGGCCTCTTGCGAGCTATTTCTAGGTCTTAACGCGCTTTTCGCGCGCGGACAGGGGCAAAACTGTTGAGGGGGTGAAGGCCTAGGCCTTCACCCCCTCAACAACCGCAAAGTATTTTTACTTCTTAGGTGCACGCTCGCGTGAGTCGAGCATGAAAAGCGCCAACTTCGAGGGCTCCAATGCGCGCACCGCGTGAGGCAGTCGCGTTCCAAAGTGGATGACATCACCGGGACGCAGAATCACCGTACGGCCATCAGCGACGATCTCCAGAGCACCCTCAAGGGTCTGAAGAATCACGGGCATCGCCGCGGTGTGCTCACTGAGAATCTCATCCTTATCGAAGGAGAAGAGCACCAGACGCATTCCTTCGCAGTGCATGACGGTACGCGAAACCGTGGCCTGTTCGTTGATCTGGATCATCGAGGCGATGTCTTGAACATCCGTCATGATCGGCACGGGAACCTCAAGATTTGTGTCGTCACTGAGCGTCATGATCTTCTCCTTTCAGTGGGTTATGAGCCACAATTGCCACTCCGCACATCCACTGTTGATATGTGCGGAAAGTCTTCCTCATTCCTAGCACACGCGCACGCAGCTCTCGATCTGAAAGAACATTGCGGATGATTCGCAGTGTCTGCATAAAACCTTCATCACGAATATTCCGCGAGAAATCAAGAAGGGCCATAGGCGCGGTGTGAACGCTATCGACCACCAGTCCGCATTCTTCCAAAAGTTGCGACCACTGCGCACAGGTGAGAGGACGAGCATTTACGTGAATGGCACGCGCCAAGTCTTTGCGAATCTGCGTATGCAATTCCTCGTCGATGGTATCGGGTTGAACGGCGAGCTCATGGATCGCATAGCGTCCTCCCGGTGCCAGCAGCCGCACGGCCTCGGAAATGATTGCTTTCTTGGACTTCTCTCCCTGCATGGTCAGCATGGCTTCACCAACGACAACATCGGCAGACCCCGACTCCAGTCCGGTGTCGGAGGCATCAGCGTTGATCACTGTCCCCCGTGTGCCGACCAACTCGCTCACGTGTTTGGCAGCAACCGGGTCCTTGTCGACCCCGGTGTACGAGGCCGGGCGTGCAGCAAGAATTTCCGATGCGGTTCGCCCCAACCCGGGAGCGTATTCAACCACCCGCGAGCCGGTTAGCTTCGCGTCAGAGAGCATCTGAAGAGTCAGTTCCAAGCCACCGGGACGCAGAACTTTCTTTCCGACTCTGGCAAGTACCCAGTGCCCAGGTGCAGTAGATGCAGGACGCTGAGAAATCGGTAATGCGCTGTGGCGGTCTTCTTCCTCAGGCATCTCAGTCACGTCGTTGTCACTCACGCTTTTCCCCTTTACTCAAAGAGCTTCTGGCCGACGTAGGTATCGTTCTCACGCACTCCGGGGAGCATAAGGTAAACACCCGACGCCAAGTGCTGGAGGTACTCGGTCAGTTGATCGCTCTTCATCTTCGCCAAAACGGGGATAAAGCCCTCTGCAGGATTTCGCACGTAGGCAACGAAGAACAGACCCGCATCCAAGCGCCCCAAGTAGTCCACGCCCTCGAGGTAGTTGTATCCGCGTCGCAGCATGCGCCGCCCCGAGTTGTTGTTCGGGTTCATCATGGCAACGTGTGAATCAGGAGCGATTGCCAAACCAGAAGAACCAACGGTGGGATTTCCCTGCTGTCCTTCCTTCGCAAAATCAGGATTGGTGAATTCTTCACCGCCCGACAGAGGTGCCCCGTGGATCTTGTCGCGCCCGATGATCTGTTCTTGTTCGGCCAGGACCAGTTCGTCCCAGACCTCCATCATCATCTTGATCTTGCGCACGCACATGTAGGATCCGCCGGCAGCCCATGAGCCCTGATCGTCACCGGCTTGGATCCACAGGTGCTTATCCAATTCGGCTTGAGAGTCTTCGGCCTTGATGTTGGATGTTCCATCCTTGAAGCCAAAAAGATTACGAGGCGTTTCCTGAGACTTCGAGGTCGATGAAGTTCTCCCGTATCCCAGTTGCGTCCAGCGCATGGTCGCGCGACCAAAAGCGATACGCGTGAGGTTGTGGAGGGCGTGGAGATTCACCATGGGGTCTTCGGAACAGGCCTGGATGATGAGGTCTCCACCGCCGCGCTTGGGGTCGAGCTTTTCTGCTGCCATGGGAGGAATTCCATCACGCAGGGCAACGGGAAGTTTATCGCCAAGACCAAAGCGATCTCGGCCCTCGTCATCGATGAACAAGGTTTTGCCAACCCCGAAGGTGATGGTGAGGCCTGCAGGACCAAGCCCCATCGATTCACCGGTATCGGCCGGCGCCTTCGTCAGGGAAGTTGTGTAGTCCTTGACGAGTTCGCCATGAGTCAGGCGTTCAGCGGCCAAGGTCCAGTCTTGGAGAAGCTCAATGAGCGTATCACGGTTCGTAGTCGTTAAGTCGAATGCGGCAGTGTGCATCTGCTGCTGAGCTGGGGTAATGATTCCCTGCTGATGTTCACCACGGAACTCGTAGGTCTTCTTCATGACATCGGAATCGATGCCATCACCCGCGTGGCGACCGAGGGCAAATCCGCCGCCACCGCCCAGCCCAAGGGTAAGTGCGCCGAGGCCGGCTAATCCTAAAAATTGGCGACGCGAGAGTCCTTCTTTGGTGCCCTCGTGATCGGCATTGCCATTGTTTTCAGCTGCTTCGTGATGCTGAGTCATGACTGGGTCCTTAAATGACAGATGGATTTTAATGATGCGGTTGGGCGTGGCGCCCCTCCGAAGTGCGCCACGCCCAACTCGCTGTGTTCAGCAATTACTGAACGATTGCTGCGGTCAGCTGAGCCAAGGGAAGGCGCAGCGCGTTGACCTTGTCGGAAAGGGCCTTGCGGCCTGCCTCGTCAATGGTGTCGTAGGAAACGTATCCGTCGCCGTCCTTGTGCTTATCCAGCTCGTGCTGAAGCTCGGTGAATGCATCGGAGATCTTCCCAGCCAGCTTGGCGTCCTTGGCCTTTGCGATATCTTCAACATCGCCGTATGCAACCTTGGCGCCCTCAACATTGGCAACGAAGTCGTAGAGATCCGTGTGAGAGAAGGCTTCTTCTTCACCGGTGATCTTCGTGGTTGCGACCTCTTCAAGCAGCGAGATTGCACCGTTGGAGATATCGGACAGGGAGATCTTGAAGTTGTCCGAGTAGACCAGATCGTAGAGCTTTTGAGTGTCCTCAACCAGCTTATCGGCCATCTTTGAACGCTCGTCCTCGCTCAGGCCCTGGTAGCCATCCGGGCGCCACAGATCCTTTTCGATCGCGTGCCAACCGGTCCATTCTCCGTCAGCACCTTCTTCCTGCCAGTCAGCTTCGCGCTGGTCAAGAGCGGGGTCGATGTCACCAAAGGCCTCGGCAGTGGGCTCAATACGCTCGTAGTACATACGCGCGGGAGCGTATGCCTTGCGAGCCGAATCAAAATCACCCTTCTTGTACAGCTCAGCGAAGGACTTGGTTTGCTCCAGGAGCTGACCGGACTGATCGCGCACGTATGCGGTGTAGTTCGTGACGGCGGCATCGATCTGTGCCTTCTCGTCCGAGCTCACCTCGACGGGCTTTCCGGAGTCGGTGACGGTGAACTCAGTGGCGCCAACAAGTGCACCAACCATGTTCTTCTTGCAGGCAGTGAAGTACTTTCCGGGCTGCAGAGTCACGGTGTAGTCAACTGAGGTTCCGGGGCCCAAGTTTTCACGCTCGCCGACAATGCGGAGCTTGTCTTCGGCAAGGATTTCAAACTCATTGCGAACGGTTCCGTTGTTCGTCAGCTTGAAGTTCACGACACCGGAAGGCACGCTTGCGGCAGAGACCTTGCAGGTATCATCGGTGATGGTCACGGTCAAGGGTGCGTCGCTTGTGCCCGCACTTCCCGAGGCCGAAGAACTTGAGGGGTTGTTGGCAACACATGCGCTCAAACCCAGTGCTGAAACAGCCGCAACTCCAATGACGAGGCGCGTGCGGGAGGCGTTCATTTTTCTCCTTGTGAGGTGTGGTGTTGTGAGCCGATCATCCCGGAACGCACCAGGAAAAGCGGCAGAATAATGACGATGTAGAGCACCCAGCCGATGAGCTGCAGGTGGGTGGGGGCGGCATTGACGTTGAACATTGCTTCCAGAAGCGTCCACCACCACGAGGATGTGGTCAGCCACGAGTAGACCGAACCATCCAGGTATGCGGTGATGTCATAGATGGGGGTTCCCCATCCCGGAATCACCGAGGCTTCCTGAAGATCGCCAATGCCGTAGGAGACAATCCCCGCAGCGACGAAAATCAGAAGAAGACCGGTGATATTGAAGAAGATCGAGAGGTTAATTCGAGCTGCGCCGGTGTAGATGAGCCAGCCGATAATAACGGCGACCACAAGACCGGTCACAACGCCAAGAGCGGGCGCCGCAATTGCATTTTCGGCAGAAGATTTGATTGTTGCCCATACGAAGAGTGCGGTTTCAATTCCTTCGCGTGCAACTGCGATGAAGGCGATCCACACGACTCCCCACTCTGATCCAGATGCAAGCTGAGCTGCTGTATCCTCGCGAAGTTTGCGTGCAAATTGACGCGAATTTGAACTCATCCAGAGGATCATCCAGGTCACCATGGCGACCGCAACAAGCGAGAGCGTTCCTCCCAGAATTTCCTGCGCCTGGAATGAAAGAGTGTAAGGACCCCAGGTCATGATCGCGCCGAGGCTCAGGGGCAGCGCCGCGGCGATAATGACGCCAAACCATACTTTGGGGAGCAGGTTCCTGCGCCCAACCTTCACCAGGTAGGCCGCTACGACTCCGACGATCAGTGCGGCTTCAACACCCTCTCTGAGGGCAATCAGGAAGTTCGCGAGGAACATTCATCTCCCAACCGAATGATTTACGACAACCATTCATAACCTAATTAACTGAACTTAGGATAACCTGTGTTACCTAAGCGTGCCCCCTTTCGTTGTCTTTCTCACGCTAATCAGACGGAAGGCGGTGTAGGCTCAACCCAGAAGCCGCATCAGAAGGAGAACCCATGCGTCCCATCCACTGGATCATCGTCTTGATCGTTGTCCTTGTTCTTTTTGGCGCTCAAAAGCTCCCCGACTTGGCGCGATCCATTGGCAAGAGCGCAAAAATCCTTAAAGAGGAAATGAACGACCTGTCTCAAGACTCCTCATCCGCCAGCGACCAGGCCTCTACCTCTCAGGCTGAAAACACGGATTCGCCGAAGTAATTACCTTCTCAACGCACCATCATTTCGCTGCGAACCAATGACCCGGGCAGATTCTGACGCATATATGTCATTGACGCGCCACCTCCTCGAGCTGCGCGCGCGGCTTCTGCTCAGTCTTGCAGGCATCCTCGTCGGAGCAATCGGCGCGTGGTTCCTCTACACTCCGGCAACCACGTGGCTCACGCGTCCGCTCGCCTCAGCCGGGGCCTCGGGAATCAACTTCCGCACGATCATCGGCCCCTTCTCAACCCACATCACCTTCGCGCTCTGGGCGGGCTTCGTTCTGACAACTCCGTGGTGGCTGACCCAACTTTGGCTCTTCATCGCCCCGGCTCTCACACGCACGGAAAAACGACGTACCGCACTGATCGCCATTCCCAGTGCGATTCTTTTCCTTGCGGGAGTGGCCTCGGCGCTGTGGTTCCTCCCCCACGCGGTCAGCCTTTTACTTTCTGAGCTTCCTCAAGGCACCTCTGCGCTGCTGGATTTTGATTCCTACATCAGCTTCGTCGTGATCCTGACCTTGGTGATCGGCGCGTCTTTCCTTTTCCCCATGATCATTATTGGAATTCACGCCTTGGGACTTGCCTCAACTGGGCAGATCCTTCGACATTGGCGCTGGGCTGTTGTGGGGGCGACCGTATTCGCCGCGATTACAAATCCGCTTCCCGACCTGTGGTCGATGATTCTTCAGATGTGCGCGCTTCTGGCTCTGTATTTTGGGGCGATTGGGGTGTGCTGGCTGCGCGATCTTCTTGCGCGGCGCCGTCAGCGTAAGCGCGAAGCTGCGCCATCGCTTGATCCGACTGCTGCCTGAACGAGGCGGTGAGCGCTTGGTAGCGCTTGCGCACATCGATGATGCGCCGCGCTGCCTCACTCATTCCTTTGGGGCCTAGAACCGCAAGGACGACCACAGCGATGATGATCGCTTCGGGTCCACTGATTCCAAGAAAGTCCATGTCTTCACTTTTGCACGCCTAGGCGCCTGGGGGCAAGCACAAGAGAGCTTGCCATCAATGCAATACCTGCAGCCGGAATGACCAGCATTGCCGAAAGAAGCGAGGTGTGCTGAACCAGAATCCCCACAAGAGGCGGTGCGACAAGAAAAGCCAAGCGCCCCAACCACGAGACAATCGTGAGGCCTACCGCTGGATCCATTCCGCGGATATCGTGAGCGGCGTTGTAGGCCAGAGGTACCGAGGCCGAGGCGCCAATTCCCGCCGTTGCAAAACCAAACAGCAGGGCTGGGGTTGTTCCGATGAGCAGTCCGCCTCCCATCCCGACAAGGATGAGCGCTCCCCCACCCGCTACGACCGCGCGCGGGCCAAATCTTCCGACCAAGTGATCTGCAATAAAGCGCCCTAGGGCGTGAGTCGATAACAGAACAACGTATCCGCTACCCGCGAGCGCCGCGCCTGTATTCGCGTAATCACGCATAAAAAGCGTCGCCCAGCTAGATCCGGCGTCCTCGATGAGCATTCCAGAAATGCATAAAACAACAAGCAATCCCAAAACGATCGCTGGCGCCAAGGGACGAGTTCGGACACGAGAAAGATCCTTTCGGTCCGTTTCTTCTGAATTGTCGGGATCCACGCCAGG
>CALHID010000236.1 GCA_938030835.1 uncultured Actinomyces sp.
CTAGCGATGAGAGCGCAACGGCTGATTTGAATGAGAGGCGTCGTGAACGCACGCATGCGCATCGACGCCTTCTCCTTACACGACTCGCCTCCGCCTGTGGCGCTGTCATTGTCGTGTGTGCTTTGGTGTGGGGAGTTTTCTTCTCGCCGCTTTTTGCTCTCGATATGTCTCAGGTGTCGATCGATGGACTCGGTGAGGACACGACTACTCAAAACGAGGTACGTGCCGCGATCGAACCTTTTGCTTCTGTTCCGCTTCCACGCCTGAAGACTTCTGCGATCGACGAGCAGATCGCGAAGGTGCGTTTGGTTCGTGAGTCTCATGTCCAGCGTGCCTGGCCGCGCGGATTAATCGTTCAGGTCCGTCCCCGGCAAGCGATTCTGGCGGTGAAAGACGGTTCTTCTTGGGCTTTGGTCGACGATCAGGGAGTAACGGTTTCTTCTGCCTCAACGGCTCCCGTGGGAATGGCCCCAACTACCCTTCCTGACGGTGAACAGCGCGCACAAGCTGCAGCTGATGTCGCGGCGATTTGGACCGCGATGGGGGATGATCTGCGATCGAAGATCGCGATGATCACTCACGATGGCCAAACTGTCTCCATGACCTTGACAAACTCTCGAACGCTCAATTGGGGAGTAGCCAAGGACAACGAGCTCAAGGCAAAAGTTGCGGCTGTTTTGATTTCACAGCGTCAGGCACGGACCTATGATGTGTCCTCGCCCGTGCATCCTGTCACTTCTTAACTTAGAGAAGCGACACGCCCGCGAATTGTCTTGAAGAATTGGGGTCTTACCCCTACCTTCTTCCCGTCTACACGCAGGTCAAACATCAACCTTCTACTTGAGGTTTAAGGTTGGTGCGCAGAAAGAGGGCAAGGTTATGGTCGCACCGCAGAATCATCTGGCGGTTATCAAAGTCGTCGGAGTTGGTGGCGGCGGTGTTAACGCCGTCAATCGAATGATTGAAGTTGGCTTGAAAGGCGTTGAGTTCATTGCTGTGAACACCGACGCGCAAGCTTTGCTGATGTCCGATGCAGAGACGAAGTTGGACATCGGTCGTGACCTTACCCATGGCCTCGGTGCCGGAGCAGACCCCGCAGTGGGTCGACAGGCAGCCGAAGACCATATCGACGAAATTACCGAGGCCCTTGAAGGCGCGGATATGGTCTTCGTGACCGCAGGTGAAGGTGGCGGTACCGGAACCGGTGCAGCTCCCGTTGTCGCGAAGATTGCGCGCACCGCAGGTGCACTGACCGTCGGTGTTGTCACACGCCCCTTCTCCTTTGAAGGAAACCGCCGCGCATCCCAGGCTGATGCTGGTGTTGAGAAGCTCCGTGAAGAGGTCGACACCCTGATCGTCATTCCGAACGATCGTCTGCTTCAGATCTCAGATGCCAATATTTCGGTACTCGAAGCTTTCCGTGCCGCCGATCAGGTTCTGCTTTCTGGCGTTCAAGGTATTACCGAACTGATCACCACCCCCGGTCTGATCAACGTGGACTTCAACGATGTGAAGTCCGTAATGAAGGACGCGGGTTCCGCCCTCATGGGTATTGGCTCGGCAACCGGCGAAGATCGCGCTCTGCGAGCAGTCGAGTCCGCCATCTCCTCGCCACTCCTTGAAGCCTCGATCGATGGTGCACACGGCGTCCTCATGTTCTTCCAGGGTGGTTCCGACCTGGGCTTGCAGGAGATCTACCAGTCTTCGCTCTTGGTTCGCGAGGCCGCGCACCCCGAGGCCAATATCATCTTCGGTTCTGTCATTGACGACTCCCTTGGTGACGAAATCCGCGTGACCGTCATCGCGGCGGGCTTTGACGAGGTGGCATCCCAATCTTCTCCGGCAAATGAGCCCGTCGTGGCTCCTCGACCGGTTCACGCTCGTCAGGAAAAGACCGAAGCTCCAGCAGCTCCTCAGCGCCGCATCGGGGAAGTGGCCTCGGCTCACACCGCAGCTCACCGCGCAGATCCTGAATTGCCGACGCGCACCAACCAGATTCCGATTGCCCGCCAGAGCGATGAAGAGTCGTCGAAGGAAGTTCCTTCCCTCGAAGTGCCTCGTGTCTTCGAAGAGGAGCAGCCTTCGGACGTCTTGGATATTCCTGATTTCTTGCGCTGATGAAGCACACTGACCTGCACGGTGCCCGCGTTTACTTCACTGAAGTCGGCGCGGGCACCGACCCATATCGGGACAACTTTGGGACGCACGTCGGCGATAGCGCGGATCATGTACATGAGCGTCGCCGCGATCTTTCCACGCTTATTGGTCATCCAATTGTTTGGATGAATCAGACGCATTCGGTGAACGTTGAGGCACTTACCCCTGCGAAGGCCTCTCTTTCATCACAGGAGTATCAAGGGGAAATAGGTCCTCTTGACTGCGATGGTGTCGTGATCGATTCACGTCAGTGGGAGCAAGCTCCAGCCTTGGCTGTGATGACGGCAGACTGTATGCCGATCTTGCTGAGTAGTGGAAACGGAGTCATCGGCGCAGTTCACGCCGGACGCGTGGGATTCCTCGGAGGGATTCTTGACCGAACATGTGAGGTCTTTGCTTCTTTTGGTGTGGACACCGCTGATATTCAGATGCTTATTGGACCGTCTATCTGCGGCCGATGCTATGAAGTCCCGACTTCAATGAAAGATCAGAGCGCGCTTATTGCTCCCGCGATAGCCTCGCGCACGTCGTGGGGGAGTGACGCCCTGGATCTTCCCGGTGCGGCATTGGCCTGGGCTGCGGAGCGCGGGATCACGGCCTCGTGGATCAATGAATGCACTCTGGAAAATCCCTTATATCATTCCTATCGTCGAGACCCAGCTTGTGGGCGTTTTGCATCAGTAATTGCGACATGCCGACAGGCTTAAGCGTGTGAATCGCTCCGGCGCATTACCTTGTGCTCAGGTCCCGTTACATAGAGGAGAGCATGATGTCAGGCTTCGGAGCAAAAGCACGCCAATTCATGGGTTGGTACACCCCGGAAGAGGTCGATGAGAGCACCTTGGACTTCCTTCCCGAAGAAGTTGAGGAGACAGAAGTGGCTCACATTACTCCCGCATCGAATGTCACGCCCATTCACCGCGAAGAGCGCCGCAGCGTTCAGCAGGCGGATCTTTCGCGTATCGTCACCGTACGTCCGTTGAACTACAACGATGCGCCGGCAATCGCTGAGCCCTACCGTGATGGTGTTCCCGTCATCATGAATCTTTCTGAGGTCTCGGATAAGGATGCGCAGCGCTTCATCGACTTTGCTGTTGGCTTGACCTATGGCCTTCAGGGCGTATTCGAACGTGTCACTGATCGCGTTTTCCTTCTTTCGCCTCACAGTGTTGAGGTAACCGGCGACGTAACCGGGTCGAACCGTTCGGCGACTGCGCTCTTCGGACGCTGATCATGATCTCCCAGTGGTTGGGGGGAGCGATTGCTCTTCTTGCGGGTCTGTACATGCTCGTGTTGATCGCGCGCATGATTTTTGATTGGATTCGCTTCTTCTCTCCACTGTGGAGGCCGTCAGGGATCATTCTGCCCATTGCGAATCTGGTCTATGCGTTGACTGATCCCCCTCTTTCTTTCCTGCGCAGGATTATTCCGCCGTTGCGTCTTGGAGGGAGCGTTGCCATCGATCTGGGATTTATGATCCTGTTCTTGGCGACGATCATTGTTGAAAACCTTGGGGTTTTCGTTCGCAGCTTGGGCTTTTAGCTCTGGCGTTTGGCAGTGACCTCGGTTCTATCGCGGTTGCATGTCACCTGAGTAATGAGTGAAATATGGGGAAATTGGTGTTATTGTGACGCTAGTTCCGCTATTATTCCAGTGTGTAGTTCGGGTCATCCTCATCGGTGATCCGGTGACGCAAGCATGCGAGCGTCACACAACAAGTACCGAGAGGTAAACAAATGGCTCTGCTCACAACCGAAGATGTGTTGGAAAAAACCTTCAACATCGTGAAGTTCCGTGAAGGATATGACCAGGTCGAGGTTGACGACTTCCTTGATGAGGTTGTTTCCACGATCTATACTCTCCAGGCTGAGAACCAGAACCTGCGCGAAGAGCTTGAGGCTGCTGAGCGTCGAGTCGCTGAGCTGTCCGGTGGCGAAGCCCCCAGCTACAAGCCTGCAGAAGAGGCCGCTGCTCCCGTCGTTGAAGAGCCCGTTGCCCCCGAGCCTTCCGTCACCGAGACCGCCGTTGCAGCCCCCGCAGTTGCTACTACTCCCGAGAGTGCAGAATCTGCAACCTCGATGCTTGCACTGGCACAGCGCGTCCACGACGAGTACGTTCGCGATGGCCGCGAAGAATCCGATCGCATCATCGCCGACGCAAACGCGAAGCGCGACGAAATTATTGCTGACGCACAGAACCAGCACCAGAACATTCTTTCTCAGCTGGATCAGGAGCGCGCACTGCTCGAAGGCAAGATCAACGAACTGCGTTCCTTCGAAGCGGAGTACCGTGCAAACCTGCGCGAGCACCTGGAAGGTTTGCTCCAGGAAGTGAACGCCGGAACTCAGAACTGATTTCGGATCAAGATCTCTATGACGGTGGCGCCTTTGCGGCGCCACCGTCATAATTCTTTATGTGAAGAAAAATAATCGCAGCATGCTCGTCTGGGCGTACATCATTGCCTTAATCGCATTGGTAACGGATCAGGCTTCAAAGTTTTGGGCACTGAAGAATCTGAGTGATGGACAGCAACGCCCGCTCCTTGGATCCTTCCTTCGACTGGAGCTCACTGCGAATCCCGGTGCAGCCTTCTCCTTGGGCTCACATACGACAATCATCTTCACCTGTATCGCCTGCGTTGTTGTTACTGCGATTGTCATGTATCTTCCGCGCGTTGACTCGCGCCTGCTTGCTTTCGGATGTGCCCTGCTCCTTGGCGGTGCGGCTGGTAACTTGATCGATCGTTTTATTCAGGAACCCCGATGGGGAAGCGGCCACGTCGTCGATTTCATCGGATATGGG
Source organism: uncultured Actinomyces sp. (assembly GCA_938030835.1). Lineage (GTDB taxonomy): Bacteria > Actinomycetota > Actinomycetes > Actinomycetales > Actinomycetaceae > Pauljensenia. The sequence goes on from CALHID010000236.1 coordinate 4,960, forward strand.
ACTTGGTTCATTGGTAACGTTGCCGATATTTGGATTGTCTGCGCGGTCGTGATCCTGCTGGTTGCAAGCTTCACCGGTAACAAGCACTCGGTGCGCTGAATATGTCCGATACTCGTTTAATGCCCGTGCCCGATGCCTTGGTTGGAGAGCGCCTCGACGCAGCGCTTTCGCGCATTCTTGGTCTATCGCGGTCGCGTTGTAGTGAGCTCATCCTTGACCAGAATGTGACGATTAACGGAAGTCCGGCCTCTAAATCAGACAGGCTTGGAGAGAACGACCTCCTAGAAATTACGATCCCTGAACCGGAAACTCCCGTAACTCCAGTAGTGGGGATGGATATTCTGTACGACGATGACGATATTGTCGTCGTCAATAAGCCGGTTGGTGTTGCGGCGCACTCAGGTCCGGGGTGGACAGGGCCTACTGTCGTCGGCAACCTCGCGGCAGCGGGATATCGGATCACTACTCATGGTCCGGTTGAACGTCAAGGAATTGTTCATCGGCTGGATGTAGGAACCTCGGGCGCAATGATGGTTGCCAAGTCCGAACTTGCGTACTCGGTGATGAAACGCGCCTTCAAGGAACGGACTGTACGCAAGATCTACCATGCGGTGGTTGCTGGACATCCAGACCCGGCCTCGGGAACGATTGACGCACCGATTGGACGCCACCCCTCGCGAGAATGGCGTATGGCGGTGATTGACGGGGGAAAGCGCGCGGTGACGCACTACGACACTCTTGAGCTCATGCCGGGTGCCGCGCTCTTGGATGTGCACCTGGAGACGGGACGTACTCACCAGATTCGCGTGCATATGGCTGCTATCGGTCATCCCTGTGTTGGCGACGTCTTCTATGGGGCTGACCCGACAAAAGCAGAACAATTGGGCTTGGAGCGTCAGTGGCTGCACGCGGTTGAGCTGGGATTTACGCATCCGCGAACACAACTTCCTGTGACGGTACGAGCTCCTTACCCGGATGACCTCAATCACGCTTTGGAGATTTTGCGTCATACGTAAGCAATTTGCTTCACGCTTCGCCCAGTGTGCTGGCCCAAGAAACACTAGACTGACACCATGGCACCAGCGGACTCTTTCGTGCATCTGCACAATCACTCGGAATACTCGATGCTCGATGGAGCAGCACGAATCAAGCCGATGGTTGCAGAAGCTGCAAGGCTGGGACAGCCCGCAATTGGCCTGACCGATCACGGCTACCTCTTCGGTGCTTATGAGTTTTACGATGCTGCGACAAAGGCTGGTATCAAGCCCATCATTGGCTTGGAAGCCTATGTCACTCCCGGTACTTCACGTTTCGATCGTCAAAAGGTGACGTGGGGTGAGCCGTGGCAACGCAGCGATGACGTATCAGCCTCGGGTTCCTATAACCACCTGACTTTGCTTGCATACTCAACAGAGGGAATGCACAACCTTTTCCGCTTGGGAAGTTACGCCTCGGTCGACGGGCAATTCGGTAAGTGGCCTCGCGCCGATAAGGAACTGCTTGAACGCTTCCACAAGGGACTGATTGTTTTCACCGGTTGTCCTTCGGGTGCTGTTCAAACGCGTATGCGTTTGGGGCAATGGGACGAGGCCGTGGCTGAGGCCGCAGAGCTGCGCGACATTTTCGGACCTGAGAATTTTTACGTGGAAGTTATGGACCACGGAATTGAATTCGAGAGGCGTACGCAAAAACAACTCCTCGAACTTGCCAAGCTCATGGACGCGCCCCTGGTCGCTACGAATGATGCGCATTACGTCAAAAAGGAAGACCGCGGAATTCAGGACGCACTGCTGTGCATCAACTCGGGTTCGCGAATCTCTGATCCGGATCGTTTTAAGTTCGATGGAGACGGTTACTACATTCGTTCTTCCGAAGAGATGCGCTCGATTTGGAAGGAATTGCCAGAAGCCTGCAATTCGACGCTGGAAATTGCAGAGCGGTGCGATGTCCACTTCAG
>CALHID010000237.1 GCA_938030835.1 uncultured Actinomyces sp.
GACCGAGTCGACTCCTCCCTCGACGCCCTCTGAGCAGCCCAAGAAGCCGAAGAACCCCAAGTCTTCCCTGGCAAAGACCGGTGCAAACAGCGGAATTCTGCTGGGCCTTGGAATGGCAGCATTGATCGCCGGTGGCGCTGCAGTTGCAACGCGTCGCAAGATGGGCTGAACCATCTAGCGCACTGACGCTATAACGCTGGTCCCGGTGGCGAGAAATCGCCACCGGGACTGTGTTTTAGCTGGGTTAAGAGTCGATGCCCTCCTTCAAGCATTCAGGCAGCTTCTCGGTGCCCTGCGTGTCTTCCTTCCTGAGCAGATACAAAAACACCGTCAGAGGGGTGTAACAAACCCGTCTGACGGTGTTTCCGTATGTCTTAAAGCGGAAGAGCTTAGCTACTTTCGCGATTGCGAGGAAGGGGACGTCCAGTAGTCCTCGTCATCCCAGTGGTCATCCTGGGAATCCTGGTCATCTTCGGCGTAATCAGCGTAGCGTGCGTACAGATCGTCTTCGTCTATCTGCTCTTCGCTATGCGTCTCATGCCCGGCTGCAAGCTCCCTTTGGAGTGCATCCAGGTCGGTGTCAGGGCTGAAATACTTCAGCTTGCGTGCGACTTTCGTCTGCTTGGCCTTTTGACGGCCGCGCCCCATGGCGTCGACCCCCTCTACTTCGGTCGGGTCCGCACAAGCGGTGCCCTAGGTGTTCAAAATGTTTCGTGGGAACATCATACCTAAAAACGATGCCCGATCCCCACCCGAAGTGTTGGATGGGGCCAAATTACGCCTTCAGCGGGAGTTCTTAGAACCCGAACGCCTCACGCGTGAAGTAATACGCCACGCAACAAGGCCGACAACCGCCACGACAGAGCACGCGGCAATTCCCAGAGTGCGCATCGCATCAGTATCACCTTCGCGTGCCAGCTCCCAGGTCGAGCGAGCACGTTCCTTCAGCTCCTCAACCTTTGCCTGAGCATTCTGCTTTGCCTGCTCAATCTGGTACGAGGGGTGAAGCTGTGTCACAAGCTGGTCAACCGTGTTGGTGAGCTCAATACGCGTCATGCGCAGCTGGGCTTCAATTTCATCTGCGCTCAGGTCGGCTTGAGTCTGCTCGTTGCTCACTTTTGAGCCCCTTTCTTCACGGCATCCACATCTTCCTTCAGGCCCTGCTGGGGTGCGGGAACGTGCTGGCTGGACTTCTTCAACTTCGAGATACCAACCAGAGCGAAGATGATCACGATCAAGAAGATCACGCCGCACACGATGAGTGACGCTGCCCAAGCGGGAAGGACCAAAGCCAGCGCAAGCTCTGCACTGTGCAGAAGCCATCCCAAGCCGTAGAGTGCGAAAACACCCGCAATCACAAGTGCGATAATCCCCGCTTTTGCGAAGTTGAGGAAGGTCATCGCCTTGGTCTTCGTCAGTTCAATTTCTCCGCGGATGAGCGTGGAGATTTGCGCCGTCATGCGTCCGAAAAGCTCGCCAATGCTGGGGGGTTTGGGCTCAGACGGAACCTGCCCCAAGGAGGGACGGTAATTACTCATACCTTCATCGCTTCCTACGAAGATGGGCACCGAAGTGCAGTCACTCTTTAATTTTGACACGAATACGTGTCACTTAGCATCCGACTCGGGTACAGAATCTTCATCGGGCATCACCGAACCGGGGAGCTCGCCCAAGATTTTTTGCGCGTGCTCGATGAGCGCAAGCTCCTCGGGGCTTGCCTCAGAACCCGAAGGTAAATCCTCATTGAGTTGTTCTTTGAGCTCATCACCCAATGAAGCGCGCGCCTGATCGATGCGATGGAAACGCTGTGCCTGGGCAATCGCAGCAAGAGCAATCTCGGCAGTCTCAGGATTGTCATCCCACTGCGAAGTCACTGGCTCGGGGAGTGGAGAGTCCGCTGTGCGCACAACCCGAGTAGTCAGCGGGTGCCAATTAGGCGTAATTGTGGGCTCCTCATCCTCATCCTCGATCTGCGAGGCCGCGGTGGGGTCCTCGTTATGGATTTCCTCTGCAGGAAGGAGTTCCTCTTCTGAGGCCTCGTCGTCTTCGTGGGAAAGGTCGGGAGCGTCTTCCGCGGTGTCGGTGCCGGCGGGGGAGGCGGCCTCGTCACTGGGGGAGGATGGGGGAAGAATTGGGTAGCCCGCGCGAGGAATTGGCCCGAGGTAGGAGGTGGGGTCTTCGTTAATGGCCTCGTAGGCCATGGAGATGAATTGCGCGTCAACCTTCCCGGTGTCTGCGGCGACCGTGCTATTCGCAATGATGAGAACGCGGTCGGCGTGCTCGGCAGCTTGGGCAAGATCGGTAAAGAAAACGACGCACGCGCCGCTGGAACGCAGGGGAGTGAGAGCTTCGAAGAACTCATCAAGGAAGTCGCCCTGGTCGACATCGGCGGGAAGGTCGCTAATAATCACCAGGTTTGCACGGTACACGATCGCACGTAACACCTGGAAATCCAGCAATTCAGAGGCGGAAAGATCAGCGGTGGAACGTGTGAGATCGATGCTCAGGCGAGAGGCCGTTGACTCGATGACATCGGGATCAAGAGTTTGCCCCATCGTTGCGCACGGAATCACCAAGTTTTGCAGAAGCGTCAGGGAGGGGTTCAGAACTTCGTCAGGGCTGATCAGGGTAGTCCTGCTGCCCGTGGGCATCCACACCGAACCTTCATCAAGCGGGCTGATACCAGAAAGAGCGCATGCAACATGATGGCGGCGCGCAGCTTGGGGATCGAAAACAGCAACCGTTGAATCGGCGCGGAAAGCGAGATCTGAGCGGTCGAGGTAGTGGGCCTGGGATGAGGGATCAATAATGGTTGCACTTCGAGCGAAATAGATGACTTTGCCCCCAGCAGTGCCGGCTGCGGTGCCCTTACGCGTTTGCCACCAGTGACGCTTGGGTCGGGGGGCGACAAATGCTGCGCGTTCTTCAGCAGTGGGAGCGTGAGTTGTCATGCTCCAATTGTGCCAACAGCCATACGATTTAATGCCATGCGCGCGCCGAAAGTGGCGTTTTATTGCGGAAGAAGTGAGGCGAATATGTGATCGATGCGCTGTTGTAATAGAGGGGTCAGGCTTTCGTGGATGCGCTGACGAGGCATGGTTGCCAGAGGCTCCAGAGCAATGATGTAGCGCATGGTGACTACGCCGTACAGCATGGAAAGGACGATCTCGAGTTCCTCGCCAAGGCGTCGAGCACGTTCGGGGTCTGCGGCAAGGAATTGGCTGATCTGCTCTAAGACATCGCTGCGGATATAGGTGCGAAAGCGCTGGGAGGTTGAGGTATCGGTGATCAGTGCACGCATGAGTGCCAAGAGGGTGTCTGAAGTCAGCGTGTGTTCGTAGAGGTCCAGGATGTAGTCGACTAGGCGTGTGGCCGCTCCCTGTGGGCCTGGGGTAAGAAGGGCGATGATTTCCGAGGCCGGGTCGAGGGGAAGATCCATGCAGGCGCGGAAAAGTTTCTGTTTAGTCCCGAAATAGTAGGTGATGAGCGCGGGGTCGCATCCGGCTGCTCGGGCGATTGAACGCAGGGTTGTGTGGTCGTAGCCCTGAGTGACGAATTCACTTCTGGCGGCAGCGATGATGTGCTGTTTGACTTCGCCGCGGCAGGCGCTGGGGCCACGGTGGATTTTAGATACAGATGATGTTGCGTTATTTGAATCAGAAATTTCAACACCTGATGAAACTTCAGGGTTAGTTGTCAGGGAATCTGAAGGCGCTTTTCGCTGTTTTTCCGCCCTTGGTTGATGCATCGTCGCCATGAGCTCAGTCTAATTTCAACAGTTTGGAAATTAGAAATCGGGGACATAGCGTGCCCAACATGGATACGCAGATCATTGAAGGCTCGCGTCTACACGTCGAAAGCACGCCCGAGCACCCGTGCCAGCTTGGTATTGACGTGGGGTCAACGACGGTCAAAGCCGTTGTCTTGGATGGCAATCGCATCCTCTTCTCCGACTATCGTCGCCACAACGCAGATGTTCGCGCCGAACTCGGACACCTCCTTGAAGACATCGAGGACATTTACCCGGGATTGGTCGTCCAAGCCGCGATCACCGGCTCGGGTGGTTTGACGACCGCTCGAGCAATGAAAATCCCCTTCGTCCAGGAAGTCATCGCAGGAACGGAATCCACTCAGCGACTCCACCCAGAAGTTGACGTCGTTATCGAATTGGGTGGTGAAGATGCCAAGCTCACCTACCTTCACCCCACCCCTGAACAGCGAATGAACGGAACCTGCGCGGGTGGAACCGGAGCCTTTATCGACCAGATGGCCACGCTTCTCCACACCGATGCTTCGGGGCTCAATACGCTGGCCGAAGCACACACCCAGCTTTACCCCATCGCCTCTCGCTGCGGTGTCTTTGCGAAATCGGATATCCAGCCACTGATCAACCAGGGCGCCGCGCACGAGGACCTCGCGGCCTCGATCTTCAGCGCGGTCGCAACCCAAACGATTGCCGGCCTTGCCTGTGGTCGCCCCATCCGCGGAAACGTCATGTTCCTTGGCGGTCCGCTGCACTTCCTTCCTCAACTTCGCGAGGCCTACAAGACCCTGCTCCCCAAGGCAGACTCCTTCATTACCCCGGAAAACGCGCAGCTTTACGTCGCTATCGGGGCCGCGCTCTTGGCCTCGAAAGAAGCAAAGAAACGAGGCGAAGAGCAGGGAAGCCCGCTGGGTGAACTCATCGACCGCCTCGCCACTGCTCAGGTCGAGGCCGAATCCCCGCGAATGCGTCCCCTTTTCGCTACCCCGGAAGAGAAGGAAGAATTCGTTCAGCGCCACGCGCAAGAAGTCATCCCCAAGGCTGATCTCTCTCAGGCGCGCGGACGCTGCTGGCTCGGAATTGATGCGGGTTCAACCACTATCAAGGCTGTTCTGATCGACGAAGATGACCGGATTGTCTTCACCCACTATGCCTCTAACGAAGGTGACCCCGTTGCCGCAGCGGTGGAGATTGTCCGAAGGGTCCGCAGTGAACTGCCCGAAGGCACCGTGATTGGCCGATCCTGCGCAACCGGATACGGCGAAGGTCTGGTCACCGCGGCCCTGACCATGGACGAGGGCGAAATCGCGCCGCGGAATTCATCCAGCCCGGCGTCACCTCGGTCATCGACATCGGTGGCCAGGACATGAAGTACCTGCGGATCAAGGATCACGCAGTCGATTCCATTTCCGTCAACGAGGCCTGTTCCTCCGGTTGTGGTTCCTTCCTGCAGACCTTCGCGCAGACCATGGGAACCGATGTCAGAACCTTCGCGAAAATGGCCATGGAATCAACGAATCCCGTGGATTTGGGAACGCGCTGCACGGTCTTTATGAATTCCTCGGTCAAGCAGGCGCAAAAAGAAGGCGCGGATGTGCGCGATATCAGCGCCGGCCTTTCCTACTCGGTTGTGCGTAACGCCCTGTATAAGGTCATCAAGCTCAAGGACCCCTCGGACCTTGGCGAGCGCGTTGTTGTTCAGGGCGGAACTTTCCTCAACGATTCGGTTCTTCGCGCATTCGAACTGCTCACCGGCCGCGAGGTTGTTCGCCCCGATATCGCCGGACTTATGGGCGCTTACGGTGCGGCGCTTACCGCCCGCATGCACGACAGCGGTGAAGGCGAGTCGACGCTTGCGCGCATCGAAGACCTCGAAGACTTCCAAGTCGAGACCACGCGCAAGACCTGCCGTCTGTGCCAAAACCACTGCCAGATGACGATCTCGACCTTCTCCAATGGAGAAAGGCACGTTTCGGGTAACCGTTGCGAGCGCGGGGCAAGCCTCGAAAAGGTTCCACGTAAGTCGGACCTGCCGAACCTCTATGACTGGAAGTACAAGAGGATCTTCGGATACCGACGCCTCACCGAAGCCAAAGCATTCCGCGGGGACATTGGTATTCCGCGTGTTCTGGGCATGTACGAGAACTACCCCTTCTGGTTCACCATGCTCACCGAGCTCGGCTTCCGCGTCATGATCTCAGGCCGAAGCAACCACGAGCTCTTCGAGCAGGGAATGGAATCGATCCCTTCTGAAAACGTGTGCTACCCGGCCAAACTCGTCCACGGACACATCGAATCCCTGCTGGACAAGGGAATCACAACGATCTGGTACCCCTGCGTCGACTTCGAGCAAAAGCTCACCGACGCGGATAACAACTTCAACTGCCCGGTCGTTGCAACCTACCCCGAAGTCATCCGCAACAACATGGAACGCCTGAATGAGCCGGGCGTGAAGTTCATCAGCCCCTTCATCAACTTCGGCAACCGCGACTACCTGCCCGCGCACCTCGTGCGTACCTTCGCGCAATATGGCTACGACATCAGCGTTGAAGAAATGACCCGCGCACTGGATAAGGCGTGGGAAGAAGACGCAGCAGTCAAGGCTGAAATCAAGGAAAAGGGCCGTGAAGCACTCGAGTGGATGCGTGAACACGGAGTGCGTGGAATCGTCTTGGCGGGCCGTCCCTACCACCTCGACCCCGAAATCAACCACGGTATTCCCGAGGTCATCATTGGACTGGGAATGGCCGTCCTCACCGAGGACTCCATCATCGACCAGCGCTTGGAGCGCCCCCTTCGCGTGCGTGACCAGTGGTCCTACCATTCGCGCCTATACGAGGCCGCCGCCCGCGTGGGCGATGAGCCCGACCTTGAGATGGTCCAGCTCAACTCCTTTGGTTGTGGTGTTGACGCAATCACCGCCGATCAGGTCCAGGAGATCCTTGAGGGACGCGGCGACGTGCACACGGTCCTCAAGATTGACGAGGTATCGAACCTGGGTGCCGCGAAGATCCGCCTGCGTTCCCTGGAAGCGGCGGTTGCGGAGCGAGGAACCATGGCCTCGGGAACGATCGACACCGCGGTCCACGAGGACCCCGCGTCCGTTGCCGCGCGCGAAGAATCCGAGCAGGTCAAGGCCGGACACATTGAAGCGCGGGCCGT
>CALHID010000238.1 GCA_938030835.1 uncultured Actinomyces sp.
CCGCGACCCTCACCTTGGCAAGGTGATGCTCTACCAACTGAGCCACATCCGCGTTATCAAACCGCCGGAACGGTTTCGCAACGGATGAAAGGCTAACAGGGTTTGCACCTGGAACACAAATCAAGACGGCGTGTCCCCGCTCACACCTGTTTTTTCAGCGCACGGCGGCGCGCCTTCCGCTACCAGATCAGACGGACTCATAAAGTCGAGGACGTGATCGAAGTGGCACCACCCGAGGATTTCCGAACAGCACTCATGTCATTACGCAGTGCTGTTCATCCTCACGTCGAAATAGAGGAAGTTCCCGCACCGCGCGCACTTGCTCCGTTCACCGCTGCACTCGCACTTCGCACGACACAAACCGCCCACGACGAAGCCCTTGCTTTCGGCCGTTTTGTGATCCTCCACGATCCCAACGGACAAATGGGCTGGAACGGGCCTTTCCGACTTGTCGCACAGCTCCGTGCGCAAATTGATGCTGATATGAGTTCTGATCCCCTGCTTTCTGAAGCACTGTGGAACTGGACTCACGACTGTCTCGAAGAACGCGGCGCGGGCTTCCATGACCTTACAGGCACTGTGAGCAAAGAAGTGAGCGAATCTTTTGGGGGTCTGATCCTCATGGGGTCGACACTCGCTGTAGAGATTCGTGTTTCGCTTACACCGAATACCCCCTGGATTGGCGAGCACCTTCTGGCGTGGCAAGACCTCATGTGTCGAATCGCCGGTGTTGAAAATCAACGATTCCTTGAGAGGGCATAGGACGTGCTCATTGAAAATCCCTACGGCATCGCCGTGGGAGACAGCGAGGATCCCGAACTTATCGCTTTTCCTCGCGAAGGAATCCCAGAAATCATTGACACTCAAAGCGCCTTGGAACAGACCGCTGAGGACCTTTCCGCATCTTCCCTTCCAGTTGCAGTGGATGTCGAGCGGGCTCAAGGCTTTCGCTATGGTTCTTCGCCCTATCTCCTCCAGCTGCGACGCGAGGACGTCGGCTCCTTCCTGATCGACACTGCGGCTCTCCCCCACCTTGAGTCCCTTCAAGCAAGTATGAACTCAACCTGGATTCTGCACGACGCTTCTCAAGACCTCCCAAACCTGCGTGAACTCGGCCTGGAAATTCCGGCACTGTTCGATACACAAGTCGCATCACGCTTGCTGGGAATGACTCACTTCGGACTCTCTGCAGTTTGTGAGCAAGTCTTGGGACTGACACTTGTCAAAGACCACCAAGCCTCGAATTGGTCGGTGCGCCCCCTTCCGAAGGACTGGCTGCGATATGCGGTTCTTGATGTTGAGCTCCTGACTGCTCTTAAAGACTCCCTTGAAGAGCGCCTGGATGACCTTGGCCGTATCTCGTGGGCGCAGCAGGAGTTTTCGCACATTGCCGAGGCCGCCCCTCCTTCACCGAAAAAAGATCGTTGGCGTTCAATCTCCGGTATTGGCAAGTTGACCTCCAAACGAGCTCTAGCAATCGCACGGGAGCTTTGGATTGAACGTGATGCGATTGCGCGCGAGATCGACCTTGCTCCCGGGCGCTTGGTGCGAAACAGCGGAATCATCCATGCCGCTCAACGACCACCAAGGACACGTCACAATCTTCTTTCGATTGCCGAATTTCGTTCACCTCAGGCACGACGTTACGCGCAGCATTTCCTTGATGCAGTCACTCGCGCACTAGCCCTTCCAGAAAATCAACTTCCACCCCGACACCGAACGGAAGACGACGGGCATACTCCTAGCGTCAGGCATTGGCAACGTATTCATGCCGAAGCACACGAGCTTCTTCTCGAGGTTCGCGAGGCCGTTGCCAAGCAAGCCGAAACCCTAGAAATTAGTCCAGAAATTGTCCTCGAGCCACGGGTTCAGCGCGCTTTGGCATGGGAACACACCCAACAGGGATTGGGTATGCCTGTCGACGATTTCCTCACCGCGCAGGGTGCACGCCCCTGGCAGATCTCGTTGATGGCCGCTCCCCTGACCGATCTACTCTCCCGCTAATGCGTGATGAATCCGCTTACTGAGGCCCTGTGCATCAAGACCAAGGGCCGTCACGATACTCGCTCGGCTTGCCTGCTGTAGAAATTCCTTTGGAATACCGGCAGTGACGACTGGGATCGAACGCGTCGATACATTCGAAGAAAGCAAATCACGCAGCGACCATCCAAATCCGCCGTCAACTAAGCCATCCTCAACGCTGAGCACAAGCCCAGCTCCATCGACCAGGCCAACCAAGGCCTCGGGAACTGGAAGAGCCCAGCGAGGATCGACCACGCGCACGCTTGCCAAGCCGTCATCCTCAAGAAGAGCGGCTGCTTCCATAGCAGCTGGGACCATCGAGCCCAAGGCAACAATGCAGACCTTTGAGACTTCAGTGCCTTCATCCCAGTCTTTGAGGACATCGCAGCCACCTACACGACGAAGCTGAACAATAGGATCAGTCAAGGCACCTTTCGGATAGCGAAGGACTGTCGGCGCATCATCTACCGCTACGGCTTCGCGCAATTCTTCGCGTAGCGTCGCCTCATCACGCGGGGCAGCAAGACGTAAGCCGGGAACGGAATTCAGCATCGAAATATCCCACATTCCGTTGTGGGATGCCCCGTCATCACCAGTAATTCCGGCTCGATCAAGAACAAAGGTCACCCCGCAGTGGTGAAGCCCAACATCCATAAGGATTTGATCAAATGCTCGATTCAGGAAGGTCGCATAGACCGCAAAAACCGGGTGCGCCCCAGCGAAAGCCATTCCAGCGGCGGCAGCAACCGCATGCTGTTCTGCGATCCCCACATCAACGACGCGTGCAGGAAAGTCATCCTTGAAGGGGCCGAGGCCGACGGGCAGCATCATCGCAGCAGTTAGGCCCACAATATCTTCACGTTCATGCGCGATCTGACGAATCTCATCGGCGAAGACACTGGTCCACGCAAAACGTGCTGGCGCGATAGGAAGACCCGTTTCGGGATGGATCTTCCCCACTGCATGGAAGCGATCCGCAATGTCTTCTTCCGCAGGGGTGTAGCCACGCCCCTTTTGCGTCATGACATGGATCAGGACGGGTTCATGCAAGGCTCGTGCACGATTAAAGATCTCTTCCATCGCTGCAATATCGTGGCCGTTAACAGGTCCCAGGTACTTCAATCCAAGGTCTTCAAACATCGCCTGCGGGATGAGCGCGTCTTTAATACCGCTTTTGAGGCCGTGAAGAGCTCCGTAAGTTGCACGTCCAGGTTCCCCAAAATTCATCAGAGTCCGTTTACCCCACGACAGCGCCTTTTCGTAATTTCGCGAAGAACGAAGAAGATCGAGATGGCGAGCTACGGCACCAATAGTTGGCGCATAGGAGCGTCCGTTGTCATTGACGATGATGATTGCACGTCGCTTGTGATCAGAAGCAATATTATTTAATGCTTCCCAAGCCATCCCACCTGTCAGTGCACCATCGCCAATGACGCCAATCGTCCATGTCGGATCACCGCGTCGAGATTTTTCGCGGGAAATACCATCAACCCACGATAGTGACGAAGATGCGTGTGAGCTTTCAAGAACATCGTGGACGGATTCTTCACGACTGGGGTATCCCGATAGGCCACCTTCTTGCCGAAGCTTCGAAAAGTCTTGGCGTCCCGTCAGCAATTTGTGGACGTAAGTCTGATGACCGGTGTCAAAAACGATCGTATCTGCGGGTGAACGGAAAACCCGGTGAAGAGCAATAGTTAATTCAACAACGCCCAAATTCGGCCCAAGGTGCCCGCCTGTCTTTGAGACATCTTCGATGAGCTTCGCACGGATCTGTGCCGCTAAATCGTCCAATTTTGCCGCTGGGACACGCCTCAGGTCACTGGGCGAAGAAATCGTACTCAATAAAGAGGCCTGATTTTGGGCATGGGTCATGAGAGAGATTCTAGTGTCATGGTGACTGATGAGCCGAATGATGCGCGCTAAGAGGAGAAGTGTGCAGCGCAATCAGACTTCAAAGCACGTTATCAATGCAGGAATTAGAATGAAGGTGCGACGACTTGACGTATAAAGAAGGAGACACGATGAGCGTGCAACGTCCGTATGGACAGTGGGACTCTCCGGTCGAAGCCGATTCCTACACTCAGACATCAGTGCAGCTGTCACAGCTTCGCGTCGATGAAACCGATACCTACTGGGTTGAGGGTAACCCCCGCGATAACGGTCGAAATACTCTTCTGCGCGCGGATTCTATGGGGCAGATCTCTGAAGTTCTTCCGCTCATTGATGGTATTCGTCTGCCTGACGTCCGCACCCGTGTCCATGAATATGGCGGACGAGCATACGCAGTTTCTGACGGCTTCATCGTCTTTTCTGATGGCTTCGACGGTCGTGTCTATGCCTTCAACACCCGCGATCCGAGGCGCCAGCTGGTTCCGCTCACTCCTTTAGGTAAAGTCCGCTACGGTGACTTCGAAATCGCCGACGTTCGTGGTCTGGTTTACGCGGTCGCAGAAGATCATTCGAATCCCGGCGAACCCGTCAACTCCCTAGTCGCAATTCCCCTGGATGGACGCGCAGCACGCAATGCTTTCGAGATCATCCCGATTTTTGGTGGATCTGACTTCGTCTCATCGCCGACCTTGAGTCCCGATGGAACCAAGCTCGCATGGCTCTCATGGAACCACCCCAACATGGCATGGACACGCTCCGCCCTTCACGTTGGCTCACTGGATTTCGAGGGTAAGATCGCAGCCTCGTTGATTTTGGTTGATAAGCCAGAGGTCTGCGTTTATGAACCTCGTTGGACTCTGAACGGCGACCTGATCCACGTCGATGACTCCTCCGGTTGGGCAAACCTCTATCGCACGGAGGGATTCCAGTGGAATGATGACGAAGATCAATTCGCCTGGATGACGCGTCTTCGTACACGCCCTTTGCACCCCAGCGCGCGCGCATTCTCGCATCCTCACTGGCAGCTTGGCCTTCATTCCTACGATAACTTCGACTACGAAAACCTCATTTGCTCATGGGCAGAAAACGGGACGTGGCATCTGGGCACTGTTCGCCTGGATAACGGTATGTGCGAAGAATGGCGTACCCCGTGGT
>CALHID010000239.1 GCA_938030835.1 uncultured Actinomyces sp.
CCGATCTTCGAAATGAGCTCTCTGGCTCAATGACGATGCGTTCGCCAGCTCCTGGAGGCAGCGTTCCTTGAGGAGAAGAGCTCGAAGGCTCTGGTGCGTAGGGATTGCTCATTGCAGAAATCATAGTGCATGACAAATCCCTATAAATTAGCGCAACCCTACGCTGGGTTTTCCCTGGATTTATCGAGAAAAATTCCTTTTTTGTTCACTTTGCCACAGCCGTGCTTTTTAATTGAAAGAGACATGGACTTCTCGCTAGCATGGCTGAAGTCTTTTATTCTGCTTTGCTTAGATAGGGAATTCTCATGGTTACCAAGTCGACCACGCAAAGCTTGCGTCGCAAGTTGGCTCTTACCGCATGCGTGAGCACCAGCATCGCTCTGGGCTTCGTTGGTGCTACTTTCCTACCGCAACAAGCACACGCTGACTCCACAGATCCTGCGCAACTGGTTCTTCTTAAGGATGCAGCCCACGTTCAGATGTCGGGCGCGCAGCCTGCTTACGGAAGTAACGGTCTCCCTATTGCCCTCGATTCCACTGCAGACGCCCCGATCGGCGACTTCAACGTTGGCGACTATGTTCTCTATCGCGTCAATATTCTCAACCGCGGCCAAGGAACGCTGGCTCACTTCAAGGTTCAGGATCAGCTTCCCGAAGGCATTACCTACCAGAATTCCTGGGTCAGTCGCTGCCAAATGATGCTCGTTGCTCCTATCGACCACCTGTGGGTTCGCGAGAGTCAAAGCGTGAACCCCGATGAGAGTCTGTACCCAGACAGCCCGATGACTTTCCCCTGTCGCGCACCTGAGGAATATTCCTCAGGGACCTATGACCACTGCAGCGGAACATGGACGAGTAGCACTGAGTATTTTGGATACGCTTCATATTCAACTTTGTTCGTCCTCGGACGTGTCGACAAGAAGGGCGCAGGAAAGACAATTTCCAACACTGCTCGATTGGCGGATGTCGCTCCTCAAAATTCAAAGCTCTCCGTTGATTCGTGGACCGCAGATATTACGGTTGCACCTCTTGCTACCGGGGCACAGGTTGAGGAGATCGCTGATCCCTCACCCTGCTCAACACCGACGCCTTCGGATTCCCCCACCTCTTCGCAGCCTTCACCCTCGGTGAGCACATCCTCTCCTTCCACGGCCACAAGCGCCCCCACCACGCTCAGCGCCAGCGAGGCCTCGGCAATGACAAGCGCGACAGCAGCCTCTCGCGCACCGCAGACAACCACGCTCGCGCGTACGGGTGTTCCCCTCGCTCTCCTTGGGGGAATAACGCTACTCACCGCTATTGCAGGATCATCTTTTGTCTCGAGTAGGCGTAAGCTCGACTAAGCCCCATCTACAGAAGGATCGATATCCCCATGACACTCCATCGTTCTCGCCGCCGCAGAGCCATTTTTGCTGCGCTATTAAGCGCGGCAATTGCATGCGGTTTCCTTGGTGTTTCGTCTACCCAACTTCGCGCACAAGCTGATAGCTACGGTGGTGATCTCGTCCTTTTGAAGGACGCTGCACACGTTCAGATGAACGGCAACCAGCCCGCATATGACGAGACAGGGCTACCGATTGGACTAGATTCAACCGCTGACGCTCCCATTGGCAATTTCAAGGTCGGCGACTGGGTTCTCTACCGAGTCAATGTCCTCAATCGCGGCAATGGCGTTGTTAGCCACTTCACGGTTACCGATTTTATTCCTGAGGGCATTACCTATCAGGAGTCATGGGTTCGTAACTGCGACATGGTCTACACTGCCGTACCCGTTGATCACATTTGGGTACGCGAAGGCCACAGCTTCGACCCGAACAACGGCGCTTCGGGACTTGAGGATGTTACTTTCCCATGTAAGCGTCCGAACCCGACAATGCCCAAGTCTTTCACTCACTGCAACGGACAGTGGAATGCAGACAGCGACACCTTCGGTCTTGCTTCGTACGCGACTCTTTATATTCTCGGCCGAGTCAATAAAGATGGTGCCGGAAAGACCATCACGAACACAGCAATCATTACTAGCTCCTTTACGGGCTCCACTATTTCAGTCCCCAGCTGGAGTGCAGATATCACGGTGGCGCCTTTGGCAGTAGGAGAACAGGTCGAGCCTGTTACGGATCCTTCGCCCTGCACTCCCCCAACGACGGAGACTCCATCTCCCACCGTCTCTGAAAGCACTACCCCGGCAACACCGTCGACAACTCCTGAGCCGAGCACATCGACGCCCACGCCTTCAACAAGCACGAGCACCACTCAAATCACCCCCTCGACATCCACGACGCCCACAAAGCCAGAACTTGCACACACTGGTATCGGACTCGCGGTTGTTGGCGGAACAGCTCTGACTGTTGCGACAGCGGGTGCCGCTTTGGCAACGCGTCGCCGCCGAGCAGAATAAAGACACTCGTCTTTCTAGCTGTGGTCTACACCTTGCGTGTAGACCACAACTTTTTATTGAGGAAAGATCTACGCCGTGCCTATTTCAAAAGGGAAGGCAGGTTGTAGTGCGTAGCCAAGCAGTGAGCACAAAATCGGAATGAATTCCTGAGGGGCATGCGCATGTTGGACATAGTAAACAAAACAAAACCCGGTCTCTTTCGAGACCGGGTTTCTCTGGTAGCGGGGACAGGATTTGAACCTGCGACCTCCGGGGTCTGCACCTCTTTTTA
>CALHID010000240.1 GCA_938030835.1 uncultured Actinomyces sp.
CTCGGCAAAGTAGAGTTCATCGGCGGGAGTCAGGCGAATACGCTCAAGTTCCATGGGAGAGAGCTCTGCAAAGCCCATTGGGTTCCCATCACGAACTTCGATCACCGCGAGCGCTCCATTCTTTGAACGTGCGCTCTCATATTCGTCAAGAAGCTCGGGATCAATCTGGCCAGCACGTTCGCGACGCTGGGCAATCACGCCACGAAGCTCATCATCAAGCTGAGCAACCTCTTCAAGGAAACGAGCCTTCGTTGCTTCGATATCCGCCTCAATAGCCTGAGCTTCCGCATTCATCTGCTCGCGGGCGGCACGTGCTGATTCCGTGCGCTCTTCAGCAGCAAGCTGCTCTTCTTCTAAGCGGGCAATACGCGAATCCATCTGAGCAATTTCATGTTGCATCGAATTAATATCACGCAGGGGAACCTGGTTCTTTTCGATACGTTCGTTCTGGCGATCCCGACGAGCCTTTACACGTTGGATCTCATCCTCGATCCGGGCCACCTCACGTTCGCAGTCTGAAATAACGGCTCCTTGCGTAACCGCAGCGCGTTGCAGGTCAGCAAGACGTCCAGCAAGCTCTCGAACTGTCTCATGCGCGGGATGAGCCTGGCGGCGGTGGCGCAGGGCAGATTCTTTCTGGTCTAGCTTTTGTAGCTCAAGCAGGACAAGTTGCTGAGGATGAGGCGCTTTCACAGGTAACTTCCCTCCGTATCCAAATGTAGGCTCCAAGGTTCTGTGACAATGGTAGAGACTTTCACCTCGCAGGTGATAGCCAAGCGGCGTGCTTCTTCCCTCAGTTTCTGTGCGAGGACAGGAAGCCACAGGCTTTCCGTTGCCCAATGACTGGCACAAATCAGACTGCAGCCACCATCTTCAAGGAATTCACTGGCGGGATGATGACGTAGATCAGCAGTGATAAAAACGTCAGCGTCACTGGCACGTACAGCATCAAACATCGAGTCTCCAGCACCGGGACTGACCGCTACACGTCGAACCAGACTGTCAAGTTCTCCTCCGACCAAGAGGCCCGTTGGCCCTTTCGGCATCACCCGCGCAACCGTATAAGCGAACTCACGCAAAGGTGTTGGCTTGATGAAGCCAATCCTTCCCAAACCGATCGCTTGACCAGCAGCATTCACGCCTTCGGGTGAAAGTACTTCGATATCGCTGAGCTCCAGCGCCTGCGCACAGGCCTGCGCGACGCCATCTTGTGCGACGTCGCCATTGGTATGAGCATTAAAAAGCGCGATTTCATGACGATTCAGTGCGGAGATGATCCGTCCCTTCGCACTTTCTTGATTGAGGAAGGATGCCCCTCTGAGCAGTAGGGGGTGGTGAGTGATGATCATATTTGCACCCCACTGCAGAGCTTCCTCGACCACTGCCTGGGTGGGATCTAGCGCAAGAAGAATTCGATCAACCTGAGTCTGTGGCGCTCCGGTAATTAATCCGACCTTGTCCCATCCGTGGGCACTTTCAGGCGGATACCACTGATTCATCAGCGAACGAACGTCAGCAATATTCCACTTCGTCATAGCTTTAGTGTAGCCAGGTGACTGACAGGTCACACCGATAGGACGAATGTCCCACTCACTAACCAAGACACAGGAATTACCCACAACTAAAATTGAGGGGTGCGGATTTTAAACCTCATCCCTAGCGGACTCACCGATTATTCGGCCGTGAATGACTTCCAACATACTCTTCACGACCAAGTGGCCTCAGGACAGGCCGAAGACACTCTGATCGTCGCCGAGTTCGCACCCGCTTGGACTGCGGGACGTCACACAAAACCCGAAGATATCCCGGACTCAACTGTGCCCATCATCCGCGTCGACAGGGCAGGATCCGCCACCTGGCATGGCCCCGGACAAGTTGTTATCTACCCGATTGTTCGCTTGCGAGAACCAGTGGACCTCTACGCTTGGATCCGAAGCGTAGAAAATGGCGTTCTGCAAACCCTACGAAAAGAGTGGGGACTTCCCGTCGAACGAATCGAAGGAAGAGCCGGAGTCTGGCTGCGCGGATCTCAAGGTAGAGATCGAAAGATCTGCGCGATCGGCCTCAAAGTTGCACGCGGCGCCACCATGCACGGAATCGCCCTGAACGTGGCGATTGATCCTGCACACGCATTTAGCGGAATCATCCCTTGCGGCTTAACTGATGCCGACGTTGCTTCACTCTCATGGGAAGGGATCTACTCAGATGTGCCTCATGCTGCCCATCTGCTTGTCCCCCATCTGATCCAGTCCATTACCCCTCAATTAGCCACGCGCCCAGAGCCAATTCACTGGGAAGAAGCCCCCGCTGGCGCATTCGCACCGACGGCCTCGTCGGAATCACAGTCGGAAGGACCCACGCAATGAGCACCCTGCCTGATCCCGAAGGACGCAAGCTGCTGCGCGTTGAAGTTCGCAACGCACAAACCCCCATCGAGCACAAGCCTGAATGGATTCGCACAACCGCTCGCGCGGGTGAGAACTACCAAGACATGCGTTCTCTTGCTCGCGGCGCAGGGCTGCACACGGTGTGCGCAGAGGCTGGCTGCCCCAATATTTACGAATGCTGGGAAGACCGTGAGGCAACCTTCCTCTT
>CALHID010000241.1 GCA_938030835.1 uncultured Actinomyces sp.
CCGAGCCACCCGCACCTCCCCCGCGGTGCGCATCGGTGTGTCGCCTCGTGGCGCTACAGCTTTGCTCCGCGTGTGCCGCGTCTGGGCGTTCCTTCAGGGACGTTCTTTCGTCACTCCTGATGATGTCAAGGCAATGGCTGACTCTGTTCTTGCACACCGCCTGAGCATGAAGGCGGAAGCAGAATTGGAAGGCTTGAACGCTCACTCTGTCATCGCCTCGATCCTCGAGCAGGTCCCGGTTCCTCGCTGATGGCACTGTCTTGGCGCGCGAGTATCCCCATTTTCTTGGGGGTCATTCCACTGTTTTTCTTCCCGACATGGGGTTTCATTGTCGGGTGGGTTGTTCTGTGCGCATGCCTGTGGGCCTTTGACGCTTACCTTGCGCCTTCCCCCAGGCAGTTGGTCATTGAGCGCTCCATTGACACTCCTATCGCAATGGATTCTCCCGGTCATTCGCGCCTTTCTCTGCGCTCGGCGCTCCCCATGCGCGTCGATGTGAGGGATGCGTGGCCACCCTCGGCACACCCCATGCCCTATTCACATTCGTGTGAGCTCGAAGCAGACGTTCCGATGCCGCTGACGACGATCTTGCAACTGGAGCGTCGTGGAAGCGTTCGCGCCGACTACGTGACGATTCGCTCCTGGGGTCCTCTGCGAATGGCCGCCCGTCAGACCTCGATTGCGGCGCCACTGACCCTGACCGCGCTTCCTCCGTTCCGCGCGAAGCGTCTTCTTCCTTCTCGCCTTGCGCGTCTCCATGAGCTTGAGGGAACAACCGCCACAATTCTTCGAGGCCCAGGAACGGAATTTGATTCTTTGCGCGAGTACGTCCGCGGAGACGATCCGCGCGATATCGACTGGCGAGCCTCGGCGCGCTCAAAAGATTTGGTTGTGCGCACGTGGCGACCCGAACGCGACCGTCACGTCATGATCGTTGTCGACACCGGTCGTTCGGGTGCAATGCTCTTGGGCGAGCCTCAGGAAAAAGACTTGGGAGACAAGGACCTGGTCGAGTTGGGGGTTGCACCTCGTTTGGATGCTGAGATCGAGGCGGCACTCTTGCTGGGGGTTCTGGCTGACCGCGCCGGAGATCAAGTTCATCTGCTTGCTCTGGACCGCAGTATTCACGAAGATCTTGCCCAAGCACGTGGGGGGAATTTGATTAGCGAGGCCGCGCAGGCGTTCTCTCGCGTCCAGCCTTCCCTTCTTCCACTGGATTGGCAGATGGTCGTCTCCTCGGTTGAGAAGCGCATGCATCACCCGGGGCTTGTCGTCCTTCTGACCGAGATCCCTCCCGCAGCTACAGACGCCGATTTTTCCGAGGCCATTGCCGCGCTCAGCAAGCGCCACCGAGTAGTTGTCGCGGGCGCACGCGACCCCGAGCTTGGTCGAATGGAACGCGATTGGAGCGATGCAGCTTCTGCTTTCACTGCTGCCGCAGCAAGTGCGACAATCCGCGATCTTGATGCTGGTGCCAATGATGCCCGCGCGCTTGGAGCTTATGTCGTTGATTGTGATGCGGGCTTCTTGCCTGCACGTCTGGCAGACACGTACATTGCACTGAAGAAGGCCGGAAAGCTCTAAGCCTTCCTTAGATCACAGGTGTTGCGTAGCCGGCGTCTTCGTCAAGGTCACCACTCACTCCCGCGCGATACGCACGTCCACCGGCCACGAAGGTGTAGATCCACACGCCCGCGGTCAAGGTCACACCGCAGGTGATCTTCAGCCACAGTGGAAGATTAGACGGGGTGACAAAACCTTCGATGGCTCCGCACAAGAAAAGCAAGATCACCATTCCCAAGCCAACAGTGATCATCGAACGCCCCGCCTCGCCGAGCGCCTGGCCTCGCGTCTTTCGCCCAGGAACAAGCCACGCCCAGAAGAGGCGCAAGCCCGCTGCGGTTGAGATCCAAATT
>CALHID010000242.1 GCA_938030835.1 uncultured Actinomyces sp.
GTAGGCGCCACCCGCAAGATCACTGCTGCAGAACTTCAACGTCAGGTTGAATATATTTCCTGTGGCCTTGTCGGCCTCGGTATTGAAGCGGGAGACTCGGTCGCGATTCTCGCTTCCACATCGATGGAATGGCTACTGCTCGACCTTTCTCTTCTCTCGATTGGGGCCGTCACGGTCCCAATCTATGAGTCTGATTCGGCCGCGCAGATCCACCACATCCTCGAAGATGCCCATGTCGTCCAGGTGTTCACGGCGACGACGCAACAGGCAGAATTAGTTCGAAGCGTCGCTCCCGCTTTCACGCGCTCAATCGACAGTTTCGATCAGGGAGCATTGCGAACCATTGCTCGCGCTGCTAAGCACGTGTCAATCGACGACGTTAAAACGCGCCGTTCTTCACTGGACTCTTCATCGATCGCGACAATTATCTATACCTCCGGAACCACCGGCGTCCCTAAGGGCGTTGTCCTCACCCACGCAAACTTCCTGGCAACGATTGCAGGCGCGCGTCAGGTTGTTGGCGATATCGTTGACTCGCCTGATACACGACTGCTCCTCTTCCTCCCAGTCGCACACGTTCTTGCACGCCTCGTTATGCACCTCGTGCTTTCTGGAGCAGGTGTCCTTGGATTCTCGCCAAATATTAAGAATCTGTTGCCCGACATTCAGGCCTTTAAGCCCTCTGTTCTCCTTGTCGTACCACGTGTGCTCGAGAAGGTCTATAACGCAGCGTCTGCAAAAGCCGGTGGCGGAATCAAAGGCAAGATGTTCGCTTGGAGCGCCAAGCAAGCTCGCACATATGCACTCGCTCAAGAGCGTACTTTCGGACCTTCTCTGCTGAAGAAGGCGCGCCACGGTATTGCCGACGCGCTAGTTCTGAAGAAAATTCGTTCAATTCTTGGCCCGAATCTACGCTACATCGTTTCCGGCGGCGCTCCTTTAGCCACCGACCTTGCCCAGTTCTATTCGGGCATGGGCATCACGCTTCTCCAAGGCTATGGCTTATCCGAAACGACCGGACCGATCGCCGTACAGCATGTCGGTAAGAATCCCGTAGGAACCGTAGGCCTGCCCCTTCCGGGAAACTTCATCAAGATCGCAAAAGATGGAGAAATCCTTGTTAAGGGTGTTTCGGTCATGCCCGGCTACTACCACCTGCCTGACCAGACTCACCAGGTTATGCCCGATGGTGAGTGGTTCCATACCGGCGACCTTGGATCTATCTCAAAGAGCGGCCAGCTTTCAATCACCGGACGAAAGAAAGAACTCATCGTCACCGCGGGTGGTAAG
Source organism: uncultured Actinomyces sp. (assembly GCA_938030835.1). Lineage (GTDB taxonomy): Bacteria > Actinomycetota > Actinomycetes > Actinomycetales > Actinomycetaceae > Pauljensenia. Next base: position 1,291 of record CALHID010000242.1, read on the forward strand.
AATGTTTCGCCTGAGGTTTTGGAAGATTCACTGGCAACTCACCCCTTAATTGCAAACGTCATTGTTGTTGGCGACCAACGGCCATTTATCGGCGCGCTCTTTACCCTTGACGCCGAGATGCTTCCAGATTGGCTGCGTAAGCACGGACTCCCCCGTTGTTCGCCACTCGAGGCTGCCCAACTTCCCGAAGTACAGGCTTCACTCCAACGTGCAGTAGACCGCGCGAACAAGGCGGTCTCTCGCGCGGAGTCCATTCGCAAGTTCCGAATCATTGATGCAAGCTTCACTGTCGAAAACGGCTACGTGACTCCCTCAATGAAGCTTCGTCGTGGGAAAGTACTTCATGATTTCGCCGATGAAGTCGACGAGCTTTACGGTGGTCCACTTGAATCTGCCCCGGCAAAGCGCCGTCGTTTCTTTCGACGTGCACGATAGACACTGAACTCAATACAAACCGAAAGGGATACTCATGACAGTACGCAGGCTTGCAGATGGCTCTTGGGAAGCGATTGCAACTCGCGAGGCGAGCCCCGAGATGAATTTGCCGTCAATGCTTCGCCTGCGTGCTCAAGAGCATCCCGGTCAGGTCGCAATCGAGCGCCGTTCACCCGTGGGCACCTGGCGCCCGGTCACCATCGATCAGTTCCTTTCGGATGTTGATTCAATTGCTCGAGGCCTCATTGCCCTGGGGCTTGAAGCAGGTGAGCACCTGGCGATTTTGGCGCCGACATCGTACGAGTGGGCTCTCATCGACGTCGCTGCCCTGTCCTGCGGTGCGATCACTGTCCCGATCTACGAAACCGATTCTGCCGTCCAAATTGAGCACATCCTCAAGGACGCAGATATCCGCGTTGTCATTACAGCGACGACTCAGCAGGCGGAACTTGTTCAGTCTGTAAAGACAGATTCTGTTCGCCATCTTCTGTCGCTTGATAAGGGAGCTCAGCGCGAGCTTGCCCAAGCTGGACTTGAGGTCCCAATCGAAGAAGTGCGCCTGCGGACCGAGGCCGTCAGGCTTGACGATGAAGCCACCGTTATCTACACCTCCGGAACCACCGGCGTCCCTAAAGGTGTTGTTCTAACACATGGGAACTTCATCAGCCCCATGCTCCAGGCCTACGATTTCCTTCCCCTTCTGATCAATGATCCGCGCTCTCGTTCGCTGCTGTTCTTGCCCGTGGCTCACGTACTTGCACGCTTTGTGATGTACTGCTTGCTCTCGGGACAGGGAGTTGTCGCCTTTTCACCGGACACACGCAACCTTGTTGACGATATTGCGACCTTCAAGCCCTCCATGCTTCTGGTTGTCCCGCGCGTCTTGGAGAAGGTCTATAACGCGGCATCAGCCAAGGCCGGTGGCGGTTTCAAGGGACGAATGTTCTCTTGGGCAGCAAAGCAAGCGCGTGCGCTTTCGCAGTCGCGTGCCTATGTGGATGCTCCTCTTCCCGAGTCCTTAGTTGCTGGTCCCCTACCAGACACCACGCCCGTGCCCGATGCCTCGGCAATTCCTTCTCCCGGGCCCTCCACTCTCTTGAAGATTCGCGGACGTGTTGCTGACGCATTGGTTCTCTCGAAAGTTAAGGCAATTCTTGGACCGAACCTTCATACGATCATCTCTGGTGGTGCTCCCCTCGCCCTCGACCTTGCAAACTTCTACCGAGGCCTCGGGCTGACCCTGCTCCAGGGATACGGACTCTCGGAGACCACCGGCCCCATCAGCGTCGAGATCCCCCAGGATTTCCCGCCGGATAGCGTTGGCTTCGTGTGGCCCGGTAACCAGGCGAAGCTGGCCAGCGACGGGGAACTTTTAGTCCGCGGAATTTCAGTTTCCCGCGGTTACCATAACCTTCCCGAGGCCACTGCTGAGGCCTTCGTTGATGGCTGGTTTAAGACCGGGGATCTTGCCTCAATTGATGATCGAGGCCATATCCGTATCACGGGCCGTAAGAAGGAGCTCATTGTCACTGCAGGTGGGAAGAACGTCTCCCCTGAAATTTTGGAAGATGCCCTCTCAACCCATCCGTTGATTGCAAATATCATTGTTGTCGGTGACAATCGTCCGTATATCGGGGCACTGATCTCCCTCGACACAGAGATGCTTCCTGAATGGCTACGCGCCCACGGGCAACCCGTCGTAGATGCTGCTCAGGCTGCAGAGCTACCTGCAGTGCGTGAATCCCTAGAACGCGCGATTGCGCGGGCAAATAAGCAAGTTTCGCGGGCAGAATCAATCCGCCGCTACCGCATCGTCAACGCAGCCTTTACGGTCGAGAACGGATATATGACGCCTTCGCTTAAGCTCAAGAGGCGTCGTGTCCTTGCTGATTTTGCGGATGAAGTCGATGCACTTTATGAATCGGGAACAACTCCCGAAGCTCAGTGAGCCTTGCCAAGATCATTGCATATGATTTTCTGAAGCGAGAACACTGCTTTTAAACGTTGTGTGGGCTCCCCTTTCGGGAGGCCCACACAATTCTTTTCAACTCAGCTTTTCAGCGCACGTCGGTCGTTCTGTTACTTTGATTTCGCTCCGTGCTGTTCTGAGACCTCGAAAATCTCAGCAAGGAACTGACCTGTGAATGATTCATGAACCTTGGCGACTTCCTCAGGGGTTCCTTCTGCAACGACGGTACCGCCACCGCTACCTCCCTCGGGACCCATGTCAATGACCCAGTCGGCACTCTTGATCACGTCAAGATTGTGCTCGATGACGATCACCGTATTGCCCTTATCAACAAGGCTCTGAAGAACTAGTAATAGTTTCCGAATATCTTCGGTGTGCAGACCCGTAGTTGGTTCGTCTAGGACATACACCGTACGGCCCGTTGAGCGACGTTGCAGCTCCGATGCGAGCTTGACGCGTTGTGCCTCTCCACCGGACAGAGTTGTCGCAGCTTGACCAAGTCGCACGTAGCCCAAGCCAACTTCAACCAAGGTGTTCAGGTGACGGGCAATACGCGAGATTGGAGCAAAGAACTCAGCGGCCTCGGCAATAGGCATATTGAGGACATCTGCAACGCTCTTACCTTTGTAGAGGATCTCCAAGGTCTCACGGTTGTAGCGTGCACCATGGCACACTTCGCAGGGCACGTAAACATCCGGAAGAAAGTTCATCTCAATCTTGAGGGTTCCATCACCCTTACAGGACTCGCACCGTCCTCCCTTCACATTGAAGGAGAAACGCCCAGGACCATAACCGCGAAGTTTTGCCTCAGGGACTTCAGCAAAGAGCTTACGGATTTGATCCCAGACTCCCGTGTAGGTAGCCGGATTAGACCGCGGTGTACGACCGATAGGCGATTGGTCGACGTGCACGACTTTGTCGAGGCCGTCAGTTCCTACAACAGAACGATGACGTCCTGGAACAAGACGGGCGCCGTTCAACGGCTAGCTAAGGATCGATAAAGAATTTGATTGACCAGGGTAGATTTACCCGAGCCCGATACACCTGTCACCGCTGTAAAAGTCGAAAGAGGGAAGGATACCGTAACGTCTTTGAGATTGTTTTCGCGTGCGCCCTTGACCGTAATCTGGCGCTTGGGATCACGCTCTCGGCGAGATTGAGGGATAACAATCGAACGCTTTCCACTGAGATATTGCCCCGTCAACGAGCGTTTATTCTCTTTCAGCTCTTCAAGAGTTCCACTGTGAACGATCCAGCCACCGTTTTCACCAGCCCCCGGACCCACGTCAACGATCCAGTCAGCAGCCTCAATGGTTTCTTCATCGTGTTCAACAACGATCAGGGTATTTCCGAGGTCGCGTAAGTGTTCCAAGGTCGCAATCAGCTTGCGGTTGTCACGTTGGTGAAGACCAATAGAGGGCTCATCGAGGACGTACAAAACCCCAACAAGGCCGGAACCGATTTGGGTCGCCAAACGAATTCGCTGAGCCTCACCACCAGAAAGGGTTGCAGCCCCGCGAGAGAGCGTCAGATATGACAGGCCTACATCGACCAAGAACTTCAATCGAGCTTGAATTTCTGTGAGAATCGGTGCGGCAATGACAGATGAACGTTCTTCCAAAGTTACGCTGTCGAGAAAGTCTTTCGCATCGCGAATCGACAAATCCGAAAGCTGTGCGATTGACAGATCACCAATAGTAACCGCCAAGACCTCGGGACGTAATCTGGCTCCATGGCATGCGCTACAGGGCACCTCACGCATGTACGAATCCATACGATCAACGACCAACTGTGATTCGGTCTCTTCTTTTTTACGCTGGATATAGGTGAGTGCGCCCTCGAAACCAGTCGTATACGAACGTTCGCGACCCCAACGGTTACGGAATTTAACTTTTACTTCGTAGTTTCGACCGTTGAGGATTGCATCCTTAACCTTCTTGGGAAGATCTTTCCACGGAGTGTCCATGGAAAAACCAAGCTCTTTTGCCAAGGCTTCCAGAAGGTGTCGGTGATACTTAAAATTTGAGTTCCAAACAATCACGGCGCCTTGATTAAGTGAGAGTTCCTCATCTGGCACAACAAGTTCGGGATCGACTTCGAGTTTGGAGCCCAAGCCCGAGCACTCGGGACACGCGCCGTAGGGCGCGTTAAAGGAGAAAGTTCGCGGTTCGATTTCATCCAAGGTCAAGGGATGGTCGTTGGGGCACGAACGCTTTTCGGAGTATTTACGTCGACGATCAGGATCTAACTCATCCAAATCAATGCAGTCGATGATCACCAAGCCGTCCGAAAGACGAAGTGCTGTTTCAACGGAGTCGGTCAATCGTTGACGGACGCCCTCACGTACGACAAGACGGTCGACAACAACTTCGATCGT
>CALHID010000243.1 GCA_938030835.1 uncultured Actinomyces sp.
CTGCTCGCGCATAAGTTCAGCAAACTGCTCGTGCGAGTATGCCTCTCCAATGTATGTAATCCACGGCTTTTGATCGTATGTCTCTAGGATACGAAACACCTCCCACCCGTCAACGGTGATAAGTGTTCCGGTAATAAGCTCTTTAGCATCCGCAATAAACAGTTCGCCGTTGTTGTCGATGCACTCAAACTGTGTGCCTGTCAGCTCAGTGAACCCCTTTTCGAGCTTCTTACGGAACTCTTCGACAGCATCGTCAAACATCTTCTGAATGTCCATTGTTCTCCTTTGCGTTAGACGTGAGGGTTGTAGATAACTTCGACAACCTGGTTGGGTTGTTCAATGCGTTGCAGCATATCTTCGATTGTGATGCTTTCACCATTGCAGTTCACCCACTGCTTGTCGTGCTTGAGCATCCATACTTGGTTGGTGGGCTTTCGCAAGCGTACGACAGTGCCGGTATCAAGCAGGCACTCGTAAGTAATCCAATGGCCTGTTGAGATGCAAAACTTAGTGTTCAGTAGGTCGTCCACGATTTCTCCTTTGCGTTTGGTGTTGATGCTTAAAGCATAGAAGGGTAGACGGTTAAAGTCAACAAGATAGCGTGTGATCTGACCCACACTTTAACCCCCGTTACCCACCGAATACGCAAAGGGGTATGACACCCCCCTCCTTCTCTCCCTCTGAAAAGCATATGATTTTTTATTCATTGCTTTGCATACTTATTCATGCACTGTCAAGCACTCTACCAGCTAATTCCTACCAACCTACAAACCAGACCCCAATACACCAACCAGACCCCGGACCAACCCTAAAACGTGACCCAAACCACAACATACCCACCCTAACCACGGACAACAACCCCCTAACAAAACTTAGGTTCACCTAACTAAACTTACCCAACATAACTTAGGCTTACCTAACTTAACTACGCCTCACCTCACTCAACTTACCCTCACCTTACCTAATCAACTGCAACGAACTGCAACGAACTACAAGCAACTAACTAGCTAGCTACCCGCCGAAAACGCCTCGCGTAAAACCCCCTAATTTTTCCTACACACTAAGTAAATTACATACCTAGCAATGTAATCATGTGCATAATCTGTATGTAGCACCCAAAAATAATAGTAATGTAAAGTGCATATAAACAAGAAGAATCCTATAATAATGTAATATATGTATGTAGAATGTATATATGTATTGTATGTATGTAATTGTAAAACGCACATCCTAGGCGTGCGTGTTAAGAAGGAGTTAACGCTGTTAACTTAACGTCACTCTGACGATAACCCCCAACATTGTCCTATCATTTCACCTAAGCCATTCTAAGCGACTTTCACCCCCTTACCTAGGCCCACATACTACCCACCCCCTGAAAATGCCTCCTACCCCCCTTCCTGACCCCTTAAACACGATGCCAGCAACCTAGCACCCCCTACACCCCACCTAATCGCCACGCTATGCCCATGCGAGTACCACACGTTCACCAACATTGCAACACGTGTCCATATGTCGGACTGTAAAGTAACCACCCACGCATACCGACACAACAAAGTAACTAACGACACACCCTATAGCCTTGACAACGCATAACCGCAGTGCTATCGCGTACGCGCGCATTAAAGAGTAGGCACGGCCTGTCGCCTACTCACTAAGGCCCCCACAATGTGTTCCTAATCACATGTTTTCATGTTGACAACCATCAAACAACTGGCTATTGTTTAAGTATCGGCAAACGAAACAAACAACCCGAAAGGAAAGGCCGAAAAATGAAGACCTCGTTCGCATGTGATTACGAAACGATGGCCCGCCTTGCGGAATATGAAGCCGACTACCAGGAACGCTATTTTCTGCCTGTCGATAGCGCACGCAAAGGCGCGATTAGGCGAGAATACGAAGAGCGGCGAACTGCAAAGCGCGTTAACGAGCTGTTCCACGATATGATCGGCCTGTCGGTTGCTATCAACGATGAGGCTATGCGCGGACACCTTGACCGTGACCTGGCTAACACCGCTGTTGCTGCGCTGACCGCGCTTTCCAAGTCGATCAACAAGTGACACACAACACAGTCTATCGGGTTGACAACCCACTGCCAACCCGATAGACTGAAAGCACAAACAAAAACCAAGCCGAAAGGTTAAACCAATGATCCGTCTGACCGTTGACGATGAAGCCCGCGCCCTGTCGGCATGGGCGAACGCTGAAGTTCTCTACGTAGGCGAAGACGTTGTTTTTGCCCCGCGTTGGGCAACACACGTATGGCGCGCGCTAGTAGATGGACATCTCTACTTTGTAGGCCCTAGCGACCTGGCACAGATGCCCCTGGGTGTCAATGCCGACACCCGCGAACTTTACTGACACACACACACGCAAAGAAAGACAACAAAAATGCGAGACACGACACACGCAACCGTGACCCAGTGGACTGAATACCGTACCCCTAGCGGGCGTTGGTCAAAGGTCCGACACGATGAAACTGTTGAAGACTTCAAGCCCCATAACCTGCGCAACTTTTTCGATGCAAAGTTTCCCGGCGAGCGGCGCGGTTACGCATACACCATGCACGGATACCTACCCGTTAGTGTGACCGTCTCGTCGCCCGATGGAAGCGAACGCCGCGTGTACCGTTTCGACTACTACACCGGCCCGCGTGAGGTTGTGCATTACACGTACGAAGACTAGCTAGTATTCAACTTCCCCCGCTTAATGGTGAGTGTCAAGGTTGGTTCAATTCCAACCGGGGGAACGATGCGACACAAGTCGCACAAACCACCAACAAACCGGAAGGTTAATTGACATGGCACACACGTTCAAAACGGACCCCTGGCACGTCAAAGAAGCGCGCGGGGCGGCGTGGCATCCCACGCAGTTTGCCCGCGAACACTCTCCCTACACGAAGGCGCGCCGTGACCTGAGCAAGCGCATTAGGGCACGTGAGCGCCGCGAAATGGACCGTATCGCGCGTGACCTTGAGGCATGGGGCGATTACTACCCTACCGGCGCAACGTTGCGTGAGTTCAACGGCGAAACCGACCGCGATAGCTGGCAGTACTAATCAACAACAACCCAACGGGACGGGCCGTTAGGCCCGTCCCCATACAGAAAGACGAAAGACAATGGGTATTCTTGACGATATCGACACCGCCGCCTATGACATTATGGCTGGCCGCGTTGGTGACGGGTTCCTACCTGTCGCTAAGAACTTCAACATTGCTGAGAACCACAACCACCCGTTTGCCAATTGCCGGTTTGACGTGTACTCTTACACAACGCGCGTTGCAATGGTGAACAAGAACGAAAATGGCGACTGGGAAACGTTTGTACATAGGGCCGCGTTCCATCATTCAACTACTACCAGCAAGCACCTACGCCGGTTTGTGCCGGCAATGGTTGGGCGCGTTGACTGGGACGCACTCTATAAGGCGTGTAATCGTGAGTGCGACAGGGAGTGCATTAGCGGTAACGGCGAACAGTGGATTAAGGTCGGCTAATGACTATTGAAAGTGCCTTGCAGGGTATCTACCCTAACCAGATCGTTAGCGAGTCTGTTAGTCTTGGTTCTAAGTTGTACCTAACGATGAATCACAACGATCTAGCGCGCAATTGGATTAGCTATTGGGTAGCTAGGGAAAATACAACCGAAATTATCTTTAAGTTCAACCCTAGCGGTGTCGTATATGTCTACAAGGACGTTACACTCACGCCACATGAGAAACGTGTCATTACCAAGATTATCAGCATGTGGCGCGAACATATGCGCCCCGACTGGGAGACTTTCGAGAGTATGCGCGCGAATCCTATGATTAGCTTTGCCGACGCAACGCGAGTGCCCGTGATGCACAACACACTCTAACGAGTTGACAACAAGCCAACAACAACCTACTATTGACACATAGGCACAAAGCCTAAGCAAACCAACAAACAGAAAGCGAGACACAACAATGCGAGTCAACAAAAACACGATGAATGTCATTAAGACGGCAACGGCAACCAAGATCACGTTCCGAAAGATGGGAGCGGACTACGGCGATAATCCGAGTGTGCTTGCCGCTATTGACGCGGTGGTTACTGCCCTTGATGGCCTGTCCGATGCGGTAGTCATGTCAGAAATTGAGGGCTGAGAAATGGAACTGACCTGGGAACAGATGGACTTTATTCGTATCGCGCTTGAAGCCCATATTGACGCACTGCGCAAGGATGCGGCGACACTTGGTGAACCACTGGTTACCGAGACAATTGAAGAACGTATCGACAAGATCGGGCCTGTGTATGACGCGCTTGTGTCCGGTGACTGCGTTCTCATTCTGGAAGAGTACTAGACCCTAGAAAGGGTGTCCCCTAGCCTGTCGGTAGGTAAATGCAGGTTCAACTCCTTCCTAGGGAACGATGCTAACCACGGTGGTTAGCGACAACGACACCGAAAGGTAGAACTATGTCACACAATGAATTGCCCAATTGGTACGGTATTCCTGGTATCGGCTTTGAGTGGCGAGGTTCCCAAAGTGACCCACTATTGCACTACAAGGGACGGAAGTTCAACGGCAATGACGTGCAAGATGGGTTGTGGGAGTCCTACCAGGAAACCCTAGATAATACCGACAACAGCGCAGAATGGGAAGACTTTGTAATCAACAACGCTGTTGATTATCTGGAAGATATTATCGCCTATGGCTTTGGGAGCTAATTAGTATGTGGGAAGAATTACTGAGCGTCATTAGTGACCGTTACTACCCGCTAGAGTCCATGCAGGAACATATCGCCGGGTACGTGAACGATGCGACAGGGTGGGACCTATCAGTTATCAACCCTTGGTTAACTGAGCGCGGCTATGAGTTTGTGGGTTATCTCGACCTGTTCTCAGAGAATGAGCATAGCGGCGTGTATGTCAATGTTGAGGGCCTTGTATGGCGTTGTAGCACTAACGCCGCTGACAATAGTCTCTATTGGTACTGGCAGTCCGACAACGAGGGTATTACCCTTGACGATATGCGATTCTTGCACGGCTATGCGCATATGTTCATCTGGGACCAAGACGAACAGACATGTGACGTAGTTCACATGGCAGAATGACTGCCAACCTGATACACTAGAACTATCAACCAGAGACAACCGAAAGGTGAAAACAATGATTCAGACACAGTTCGCACACACGATTACCGTTCCCGATGAATGGGAGCATGAGGGACACACTTACCAAGTGACTCAGGATGAATGGGCAGAGTGCCCTACTGAATGGCTTGACAGCGCCGATGCACTGTGTGTGCTGGGTGGTCCGCATAATTGCATCTTGCATCATCCCGCCGAAACGGACTGCCCGGCAATGCACGCCCTTGACAACTTCCATGAGGAAAATGACCGTCTGCCTACTCAGGAAGAGTGGGAGAATCTTTGCCCTGATTACTGGGTGTACCTTGGTTGGCACGGTGTGGACTCTGACCGTCTGTTTGCGGCCGCGTTCCGTAAGGATGTGTGCCCTACCAACCCTTGCGAGTCATGGGTGCATGAATACAGTCTTTGGGCTGATGGGTATGTCTGGGTTGTGTCGGATACAACCACGGGTGATTCTCTGGCAGGTATCTACGCCGATAGCGAGGAAGACGCTATCAAACACTATATCGAAAACTATCAGTGAGAAAGTAGGAAAAACAATGACTGACATTAACATTGCACTCACCGTCGTACTTGACTGGGATACCCGATTCTGTTTCACTAGCGAGGAACTGGGAGTCAGTAAGGGTGAATATGACTACGTTACCAAGAGTGGCGACCTGCGCATTAGGGAAGACTTTGAGGCTATGGCCGCTGAAGCCGTGGACGATCTGCATAAGCCTATCACAGTACTTGGAAAGACTCTCAAGGCGAGTGACATTGCTAGGGAGATGCTTAGCGACGACTGGGAAGCATATGTCAACAGTTGCATTGCTCACCTAATCGCAATGGAAGAGATTAAGGAAGTCTGGTAGTGTTCGCGGTCGCCTACTATGGCCTGTTTTTTCTGTCCTTACTACTGCCTGTCGGTGCATACTGTCACCGCGTAGAACGCCGGGACAATAACAATGGCGATTAACTTGGAAGAACTAATGGCACTACCTATAGCACCTAAGCCGCTACCCGTTGTTATCCCGGCATGGGAGATAGGTGTAAATTACGGCTTAGTGCATGGGCAAGACGACTACAACTGACAACAAACAGAAAGTGAGAACAACAATGAACACTGAAAACCTCGTCAACAATATTACTAAGCTCAACGCCGAGATTACGGCCCTGACCGAGGCACGAGACGCACTCAAGGCTGAACTGTGCGCACAGTTCAACGCAGGGGACAAGATTCAGGTTGGCGATACGCGCGTGACGTTCGCTACCCGAAAGACTATCAACGCCGCCGCCGTGGAAGCGCTGCCCGCGTTTAAGAAACTGCCAAAGGCAGTGCGTGAGTCGGTTTATGACAAGCCTAAGTTGAATACTAAGAAACTTGCCGCGCTTGATCTACTCGACCTGTCGCCCGCTACTACCGTGTCGGACGTGTACGCAACGTTCCGATGAATTGGAAGCAATACGGGACGGGCGACAGTGGATACACTGTCGAACAGGTGGAAGCTGTCGCCCGTTCCCTGGAAGAACAAGAACTGCAAGAATATTCAACCATGTGGCTTGAAGCGGTACGACAGATGCGGGCCGCTGAGATTATCCACAACAACCTAGGTGTGGGAGCCGAGGTCGAACTGCCTAACGGCATGTCAATTTATATTGAAAGTGAGTAATCAAAATGTTTAGCAACTATGTTGACGGCGACACATTCAACCAGCGCGAACTGGATAGCGACGTTTTCGCGGAATGCTTCAACGCGAATGAGATTGACGGCTACCGACGTAGCAAGGACTCGGAGGAAGACTGTTACAACGCTTGGGAGTATTGGGACGAGAAGGGCCTGTTCTCTGACTGGCTGGAATGGCGTTTTGAGGAAGATGGCTACCTCGGCTATGACAACAACCCGCAAGACGGGATGTTTGTCTGGATGCAAGACTACGAACAGTGTGTCGTCCTGCCCGGCGACAATGAATTGCCGTCCGACGTGGTTGCTATGTTTGACCGTGACTCACTGTATGAAACTGTCTATGCGGAGGGTATTGTCCGGGACGGTGTTTTCTACGCCACTACTATTGCGAGGGAGCTTGACTAATGAATATCAACACACTGTCTGAAACCGGCGAGATTACTATCTTCCAAGACGCTGACACGGGCAACATGTATATTGTTGAACCAGTGCTGGGAACCACTGAACCTACAGATATGGCAGACGAACCTTATCTGTTTATTGGGGACTGTGACGACTTTATGCTGTCCGATAACCCCGTGTTCAAGACACTTGGTAGGTATATTGCAGTGCATGATGAAACACCTGCCAACGTGGGAGAATACGCTAAGTTGTTCAAGGGCGAACTGTGCTCACACTTCAAGTGCGACGATGGGTGGGAGGACTATGACTTTATTGAGTCATACGGGCAGATTCTAGCGGTCAATAAGCGGCTAGGGAGCGCTGAAGAATGGCTGAACTATCTCAACATGTGGGACGACGGGGAAGTATATTCTGTCCTCGACTGTTCGACCGGAATTAAGGTCACTGACATTTACGCTGAATACCATGAGGATGCACTTGAGCTTTATCTCAGGGATGGGGAACTTGCATCACTGAAGGCACGAGTCAACAAGGTATTGGAGGACTAACTAATGGACAATGCTTATATTCAAGTGTTGACAGACGGGACAGGTATCGTTGTGTCGCATGACTTTGATATGGGTATCGGTGTCATTGCGGGACCACGTATTATCGCCCGTCTTACCAAGGAACAGGTCAAAATGATTAGGGAGGCTAACTAATGAATCTTGAAGAATTGACTAAGATGTATAGCGACGCTTGTATGCGCGCGGTGGAAGATGCTATCCATGAGCTTACTAACAAGTGGGACAGTAAGGTAGTTGACCTGTTGAACGCGGGTGAGTACCATATCTGTGCTGAGTTGTACGGGGATAGTCTGAGTATTCTCGCCTATATTGGCAAAGACGGCTACTACGGGTATGAGCGCTATCTTAACTCTGACATGCAACGCGACGTTCAAGAAGTGTTCGACAAGCTAGGGGCACAAGTTGTTCTCAACGCAATGGTTTACTGCGGCTGGGAAGAAACTACACAGACGATTACATGGGGGATTAAGTAAATGACTTTCTCGCCGCGCCACTACCAGGAACGTGTACTGGAAGGACTGGCAAACAGCAAAACGCCGTACACGGGCCTGGTAGGCGCGGGCCTTGGTACGGGCAAGACGGCAATGAGCGTGTGGAACGCGCTTAACGCTTTCGGTGAGCGTATCGGGGAACAGATTATCCTCGTTGTCGCCCCTGTCCGTACTGAGAGTGGTTGGCGCTCGCACTGGAAGACGCTCGCGGGCCTTGATATGCGTACACTGTCAGGCAAGAAAACCAAGGACGCGCTCGCGGTATGGTCCGACCTTGAAGCCCGCGTGCCCGGTGTCTACTTTATTACCTGGGAGCTTATGCGGTCCCGCAATAAGGAAAAGCGCTGGGACGGGCGCGCAAAGCGTTACGTCTTCAAGTCCATGCCTAAGCCGTTCTACAGTGTCAATTTCGGCATGGTTATTGCGGATGAATGGCATCGTGCGTGCAACCACTCGTCGCTCAACTTTGACGTTGCTCGACACATTCAGGCACAGTACCGCCTTGCCCTGAGTGCGACACCCGCTGGGAATAAGCCGTGCAATATCTGGGCCGCGCTCAAGTTTCTTTGGCCTAACCATTACGGCGGTTACTGGGACTTTTGTGCCAAGTTCTTCAAGGAAGAGTCCAACCCGTTCAGTTCTTTCGGGAAGACTTACACGGGAGAGCGCTCGCCGGGTATGGTCCGTCGTGGAGCGCCCTCGTACCATGAAGTCTCACAGGCTGAAGCTAACCCTGAGCTTCCAGGCGTGATTATTCACCGTGTGGAAGTGGAACTGTCCCGCGAACAGCGCAAACTGTACGCTCAGCTTGAAAAAGACGCGCTTACGTACCTGGACGACAAGCCGCTTGCACTGTCTATCCCGATGGAACTTGACTTGCGTCTGCGACAGATGACGCTGGGAGTCCCCTCGTTCAACGAGGACGGGACTGTCGATTACAAGGAAGATTGTAAGTCTTCCAAGCTGGATGCAATGATGGATATTATTGCGGACCTGCCTGAAGATGAGCCTGTCGTCGTGTGGGTGCATAGTCAGAAGTTCATTAAGGCCGTGCTACACCGTCTGCGCAAGGCTGGTATCTCGTGCATTGAAGTCTCTGGTAAGTCTCGCGGGGACTTCCACGCAATGATTGACGGGGACGTGCGTGTCATTGTCGCGCAGCACGAGGCCATGAGCGAGGGAGTTGACGGACTTCAGCGGGTGTGCCATACTGAGATTTGGCTGAGTCAGTCTAACAGCCTTGTGATTAACGAACAGGCAACAGGCAGGCTCAACCGACAGGGGCAGTCTACGGCTGTCAACAGGTTCCTCATTCAGGCGACTAACACGGTGGATGATCGTGTGCTGGGACGCTTGCAGGAACGTTTCGACAGGCTCAAGGCATCCGGCCTTATCTGAAAACAAACAACAAACCAACTGAAGGGAGACATACCATGTCTGACAACAACCGTAACTTTGATGTTTCTTCGACCGTCTACTTTATTTTCTGTATCCTGTTCGCCGTAACAGGTATCTGGTTCCCCGCTGCGTTCATGTGGGTTGTCTGGGCTTTCGTGGGATACGTTGCCCTAATGGTTATTGTGGCAGTCATTGCACTTATTGTTGCAGCTGTCATGGTCCACAAGGCAAGTAAGTGGTTCTGAGCCATGCAGATTATCCAGCTCAACCACAAGACGGTTGCCAACCTCCTGAAGAAGTCAGTAGAAGAACACTGGCTTGAAGACAAGGATGCCTATATCCGCTTCACGGATGGGAGCACTGTGTGTATTCACGTGCTTAACCCTAAATGGGAGACTTACGTGTCACTGAACGAGCGTACGGAAAAGGAAAGCACCACCAATGGTGTGTCGTTTACCGACGAACAGGAGATTCACCTGTGGTACCCAAGCACGGGCGAAGAGCGTTTATTCACGTCGCGTACCGTGATGATTGGTTTTGACTTCGTGGGCTACTATGTGACTGACAGGCTTAACTATCCAACTCGACAGTATGTTCCTATCGTTGAGTTCCACTACTACGAAAAGGGAGAAGACATTGCCCGTAACGATTCGTGACATTTACGCACCCCCGTTGGGCTTTGGGTGGGAGAATCTTCCCACCCGATACGTCAAGCGACAGTACCTTGACATTGAAGACGGGCTTGTCACTACGCCTAGCGGCGCAGTCCTGGGTACTGGCACGCTGCCTAACGGACGGCTTGCCCTGCTCAACGACAGGGGCACCGTGTGCGCTCAGTGGTGGTCCGCTAAAGATGAGATGGTTGTCATTGACCCGTTCGACAACCGTGTGTTTATCATGCCTTCCGTCGATGACCTGAAGTGCAATGCGCGGGAGATGACCTCGGCACAGATCGACATTCAGGCCGCGCGCCCACTAGACCTGTCGATCATGTGGACTGACCCTGTTGCAGGTGAGTGTGGTTTTGACCGGGACGATCTCTCGATTGGTGAGCACCACTACTACACTGACCGTCTGAACGGTACTGTTCTCCTAGGTCTCGTGGAAGACGCAGACGGCAACTACGTGGTGTCTCGTAACTCGGTGCTGTGTCGTCTGCTGCGGTACGTGGACGGTGATCGTTTCGCCTTCAGTGACTACCGTAAGAAGGCTATTCCGGGACTGCTGAATGATAACGGTGGTCTGTCGGACTTTGCCCGTAAGGTGCTGCTGTGGGCTAATAATCTGACTGATGAACAGCGGGAGATTCTTTCTCGATGAGAGAGTACATCAAGGCAGCGCGGGATGAGGCCGCTAAGTCACGGTGCGACCGTGCCCATGTGGGTTGCGTGATCGTTGATCGTGCGACAGGTCAGGTGGTGTCGAGCGCGTTCAACGAGACACCGCACGGCCTTGAGCCGTGCGACACGGGCGGGCACCGGATTGTGGACAACCACTGTGTGAACACTGTTCACGCGGAACGTAACGCGATTAGGAAGATGACAGAACACGGGAGCGAGTACACGCTTTACGTGACTCACTACCCATGCCAGGGTTGTGCTCACCTTATCTCGACTTGCCCTGAGATCGTGGAGGTCGTCTATCTGGGTGACTACCGTAATTCGAGCGAGGCGACTGCCCTCCTGAGCGGCCTGTCGAAGGGTGTTCATCGTGGGAAAGAATAAGCTGGTCCTTCAGGTTCCACCCAATTTTATGTTTACCGACATTGAGCGGGACAAGATTAGTAAGACACGATGGGAGGTTAATTCTGGCTCGAATAAGATCATGCGCCGCACTTCGTGTATCCCGCTCTTCGGGACACGTGAGATGTGGAAGATCATTGAGGAAGGCGACTTTTTGGTACTCATCGAGTCGCCACTAGATGACCTTCACTACTATGCGTGGAACCTTCATGTCATGAAGGAAGAGCAATACAAGGAGTGGACGAAGAATGAGTGAAATCTACGACAACATTATCCGGGAGCTGACTAAGCCTTCTGAGCGTGACAAGCAACGTAAGGTTGGCCCGTCTGAACTGGGAGACATGTGTGAGCGTTGCTTGGCAGAAAAGCTGCTGGGAGTCCACCAGGAGGAAAAGACGTATCCTCTGGCCCCGATGATTGGTACGGCCTTCCACCTGTACTTAGAGAACACGATTGGCCTTGAAGGGTACCTGAAGGAAACAAAGGTAACAGTTGGCGAGATTGAAGGGTATGGGGGGATTCGTGGGACTGCTGACGGGTTTGATCTTAGGAGCGGACATGTTGTTGATTACAAGGTCTTGTCGAAGAAGAAGATCAAGGCTTTTTCGTCTGCAACGTTCTTCGATGAGGACCGCAACCCTGAGTTCTATTCGGACTCGATGACCGAAGGCCAGCTCAAAAAATACTATTACCAGATGCAGTTGTATGGTCTGGGCATGGAGAACGCTGGGTATGAGGTAAATCACACTTCCCTGATTTTGTTTCCCAGGGATGCTACGATAGAATCTGTCACAACGGCAACTCACGAGTTGTGCTTCAAGTACAACCGAGAAGCCGCCCTGGCTGTCCTGGAACGTGCCAACGAGATTTTCAAGTGGGCCACCAACAACCCGGACAACCTGGAAGAACTCGACAGCCATTCCGGCTGTTATTTCTGCGCTTTCAAGCGCTAAAAGAAAGGAGAAACATGGGAAAGTTCGACTCGTTCCTCAAGGGAATCGATATCGAAGTGTCTGACCCCCGTATCACCACCCCTAAGATCAAGATGCTGATCTACGGCATGTCGGGAACCGGGAAGACTTCGCTCGCAGTTTCGGCCTCAAAGGTTGAAGAGCTGGGGCCGGTCCTCTACATTGACTTGGAGCGCGGTACCGCACCGGCTGCCAAGTACGGCGACCTGGACAATATGCTTGTCGTCCAGCCAGCGACCTACCAGAAGTTTGCTGAACTCCTTGTCGAGATTAGCAAGAAGAAGGACATGCCGTTCAAGACTATCGTCATCGATACGGTTGACCGGCTTCAGGAGCTTATCAAGTTCCACTTCAAGGCCACGAAACCCAATGACAGCTTTGCCATGTGGGATGCTACCTACGAGAAGATCATTGATCTGGTCAACAAGATCAGTTTCGACATGGGCCTGAACATCATCTGCATCACGCACGAGGCGCGCGAAGTGAACGATGTGTCCCGACTGTCGCTGATTGGCCCCTCGTTTGAGGGCAAGCAGAGCTTCAAGAAGCTGCCCGGAATCTTCGACGTTATCGCCCGTATGACGTGGGAGGACGTGGGAGACGATGACAATGAAGAGCTGGTCACAGTCATGACTGTCCGGTCTTCGTCTGAAGTGCTGGCAAAGACGCGATTCGACCCGATGCCGTCCATGTCTGGAAACACGACAATGGAGAAGATCATGGGTTGGGTCCATGAGCATTGTGAAACACAGGGAGTAAAGGAAGAAAATGACGACTAGGTACCTCTCTATTAATGATGCGTCTGAGCGCACGGGGGTTGGTCGAACGACCATCCTGTACCGCATCAACACCGGGAAGTTCCCACAACCCGACGCAATCGTTACTTACAAGCGAACTGCCGCCCTCGGGTGGCTACCTGAAACCATCGAAGATTACAACACTGACAAGAAGGAGAACTGACCATGATTAACTTTGACGAGCTTATGAACCTGGACGTTGCCGAGTCCCTTAGCTTTGAGCCGCTGCCCGAGGGTCAGTACAAGGTGACTGTCGATGCCTGTGAGCTTGGAGAGTCCAAGGCTGGCAAGCCTATGTACACGGTGGACTTCGTTGTCACCGAGGGCGACCACGCATCCCGACAGATTCGTTACTGGCTGGTGCTTCAGACAAAGAAGGGTCTCCACTGGGACCTCCCAGCCTTCTGCAATGCATCTGGTAACGCCTGGCCTGAAGAGCCAACCGCTCGTACTGGTGAGTACTACTACCAGGTCGAACGAGACATCGTTGGTAAGACCGCAACGATCACTGTCGATGTCGAAGACAGCGAATACAATGGGCAGGTCAGCAAGCGCAACAACATCAAGAAGGTTGAGTGGGACGAGGCCAAGACCAAGAAGAAGTCTAAGGCCAGCCGTATCGAGCTGTGACCATCTTCGGCGGGCCGTATCTTGACACCAGGGTACGGCCCGCCGTACTATATACAAGCAGAAAGGAGAGCAATGAACCTTAAAGAGTTCTTCCAAGCAGTCCTCCCAGACGGTGAAGGCTGGACACCAATCATCCTCAAGGGGCCGATGGGCGGTCTGACTAACTTCCGCTGGTTTGAGCTGCCAGCGCAGCTTGATAAAATGGTGGCATACGCCGAGGCTAACGCTGATCTGGACGTGTACTACTCTCCCTTCCTTTACACCAAGCCCCCGGCCCTGTCGAACACGAGGCACGCAGCCAAGGATAACGTGACCAAGGCAGCGTGCGTCTGGGCAGACGGTGATGACTGCCCTACCGACAAGCTCCGCATCCAGCCTACAATCACTGTTCAGACCAGCGAGAAGCACTGGCAGGGATACTGGCTACTCGAAGACGCAGGCGACCTGTCCAACGACATGCTCGAAGCCCTCTCACGAGGACTCTACGAAGCACACAAGAACGACGGAATGGACCGAGGCTGGCCCCTGTCGAAGAAGCTGCGCGTCCCATTCACGCATAACCTCAAGAAGGTGAAGCCCTGGGAGATCACACTTGAAGTGAACGACGAGCCTATCACCGCAGCAGAGTTCGCGGCTGAGTACCCCCCTGTCGAACGCATGGGCATTGAGGAAGAAGACTTCCCCACCGACATCCCCAGCATGTTTGAGGTGTTGGGCATGGTGAACCGTAGCTACATCACGGACCTTGCTACGGACGACACCTTCAATGATGACGAGGACCGTAGCTCGAAGATGTACCATCTTCAGTGTGCCCTCTGGGAAGAAGGTTGTTCAATTGTTGAAGCCTTCGCAGTCGTGCGTGCCACCGAGTTCAACAAGTTCGAGGCAGACGGACGCGGCGACGGATACCTCTGGAAACAGATCAACCGTGACTATGCGCGTTGGAAGTCTGAGCATGAAGGCCCCACGGAAAATGATCTTGAGGCGACAACTCGTATCGGCTCGTCCTACCTCCTGAGTGAAGCACGCGAACTCACCTTGCAGGACGTGAACTTCCTGCATGAGAACGAGGAAGAACCGATGGGCCTGTTTGTCGATCAGTTTGCGGCATGGGCATCGACTAAATCAGCGATGGCACCTAAGCAGTTCCACTATGCGGGCGCTCTCGCTATCTTGTCGTCCATGTTTGCCAAGTATGCGTTTTTGCCGACCAACGTGCAGAAGATGCCACTGAATCTGTACTTCCTGGTTCTGGGACGTACTACTCAGTCGCGTAAGTCAACGTCACTTCGCCTCGCTGAGTCCATGATGCGAGACGTGGCTGTCGGCATCGGCAAGGGGCCTGACGCTTTCATTGCACCGGAAGACTCGACAGGTGAAGCACTGTCTGCATACCTGCGTACCAAGCCGAAGGAGTCGGGTCTGTTCGCTATTGACGAGGTGCAGGACTTCTTTGCACACGCTGCCCAGAAGGGGAGCTATATGGCATCTATGATGCCATTCCTCACCAAGTCTTACGACGGCTACATCCCCGCTGTCGCACGTAAAGACAAGGGAGGCAAGGTTGCGTACCAGACTGCGACCCCGTACTATATGACGTTCTACGGGACGGGCATCTTGGACCAGGCCGCGAAGCACCTGACGACAGAAAAGGTGGAGTCCGGCTTCACGCCCCGCTGTCTCGTCGTCATCGACGACCGAGACAAATACATCACGTCCTCTCAGGACGTGAAGCTCGTGCAGGTGAGTGCATCGACAGGCAAGATTGAGGACAAGCAGCGTGACTTCATGTTGTCGAATCTCATCAAGTCGGTCGCTAAGTTCGACGCGCAATTCAGCACACGTCAAGCAGCACGGATGCCTAACGAGGAAGTCCGCAACCCTATCGAGTTCGAGCCTGGCGTGTTCGAGCGTTGGATTGACTTCTCAGAAGAGGCGAAGGTTCTTGCTGAACGACACATGCTGAACAGCCGTGAGCTATTCCCTGGCACTGAGCGTATGACGTTCTCGGTGCTCCGTATCGCGGCTCTGCTTGCCATGTATAACGGCCCTAACTCGAAGGGTACTGTCGTTGTCTCAATGCGGGAAATGCTCAAGGCTATCTCGCTTGCGTCCATCTGGCTGTCTTCTAACGAGGTGTTCATTCACCACGTGAAGAACAGCAACTTCAGCAACAAGGTGGACAAGCTCATTAACTTTGTTGCGCGCACCGACAACGGCATGGTTTCGATTCCGAAACTCATGTTGAAGTTCCAGTCAGAAATCAGTGGTATGCGCGAACTGAAGGAGATTATCACATACGCCCAGGCACGCGGAACAATCCGTGAAGTCATTAAGGGCAAATCGAATAATGAACGGTTCATTGAATACATAGGAGGCCAGGTATGAAAGTCTTAACTGAAAATATTGACAAGCTGCCCGTTCTTGCAACAATTCTACTCAAGCGTGCAAGGACGGTGGCTGGTCTGCCAGAAGATGTGACTGTCGAACTCACCGACGACCCCACCGAAGAAGGCATCGACATCACCCTCGGAACGGTCAAGGGCTACAAGGGTGATGCCTTCAAGTCGCTTTCTCCAAAGCAGATTGTGACTCATCCGCAGGCTATTCTGTTCCTCGCTCAAGCGTTCCAGTACGCCTTCCTCGGTCCTGTTGACCCCGGCCTGGAACTTGGCAAGGCGTACTGGGTCATCTGGGAGGGGCAGGACATCGAGTTCAAGCCTGGCACCTTGATTGCTCTCGATATCGAATCGGCGGGCAACATTGAGGAAGACACCTTTGCGGCTGGCCGTATCCTGTCTATTGCCCTGTGGAATGGCAAGTTCGGTGTCGTTATCCCAGAAGAACTTGCTGAGACCGACAAGGCAGCAGAACTTATCAAGCGACTGTGCGACACCTGCACTGTCATTGCCCATAACGGTACGTTCGACATGCCCTACCTGTCGAAGCGACTAGGCATCCGCGTGTACCATCACGAGGACACGTTGCTCATGCACTTCGTGCTCGACAACCTGGCTGGTGAGCATGGCTTGAAGCCTCTCGCTCGTCGCTGGTTGCGCGCTGAAGACTGGGACTCGGATGCTAAGTCTTACCTGAAGGGTGGGGCGTACTTCGAGAACATTCCCAGGGAAAAGCTCTACGAGTACAACTTGGCAGACGTGGTGTGGACCTTCAAGCTGTACGAGTACTTCCTTCCCATGCTTAAAAACAGCGGAAAGTACGACTACTATCGCTACCGTATGCAGGTCACGAAGGTTCTGAACGACGTGCAGATGAACGGTGTGGCCGTGTCGCTCGAAGCACTCGATGAGCTGGAAGAAAAGTACAAGCGTCAGTGTGACGAGAACCTTGTGACACTGCGTGAGCACGCGGGCGAGGACTTCAACCCACAGTCCCCTAAGCAGATCAAGGACTACTTCACGTCCAAGGGCGTGTCATCTCCCTCGTTCGACTCGGACCACCTGAAGAAGCTGAAGCGTGAAGGTAAGGAAGTGGAGTTTATCGACGCTCTGCTCGCCTACCGTTACGCCGCTAAGGTGATTGGCTCGTTCATTGCTAACGTACGCCGTAAGGTTGGTGAAGACGGGCGTATTCACCCGTACTACCTGCCTCATGGTGCGAAGACGGGTCGCCTGTCTGCTAAGGGTCCGGCGATTCAGACGATGGGGCGCGACAGTGGTATCAAGCGTGCCCTTGTCGCTGAGCCTGGCTGCAAGATCATCTCGTGCGACTACTCTCAGGCAGAGCTGCGCACTGTCGCTGAGCTTGCGGACGACGAGGCCATGATTGCGGCCTTCCAGCCGGGCGCGCCTGACTTCTTCGATGACCTGATGACGAAAATCTGGCCTGAAGAGTTCCCGACAATCGAAGCGTATGAGGCATACAAGCATGAACAGCCAAAGACTGCTAAGAACCGACGCGCACTAGTCAAGAGTGTGGTGTACGGCCTCAACTACGGTCGTGGCGTGGTTGCTATTGCGACAGCCCTTGAACAGCCAATCGAAGTTGCACAACACGTTGTCGATCAATACCTGGGTGCCTACCCAGGACTTCGAGACTGGCAGGCACGAGTACGCCACAGTGTCGGACGCAAGGAAGAGGACAACGAACGTAAAACCAAGTTCGCCCTCACCTTCAACCCCCTGTTCGTGTCGGACAGCAACTACAGTTCGACACAGAACGAGGCATTGGCCTTTGTTCCACAGTCCACAGCTAATGACATCTGCCTCAACGCGGCGATCAAGATCAACGAACAAGTAGGACAATACGGTGCTAAGCTGATTGGCCTCGTTCACGACGCAACCTACGTCGAGTGCCCAGAAGAAACCATCGAAGAGTGCTCGAAGATGATGGAGCGCGAAATGGCTCAGGCAGCGACCCTCGTGTTCAACCGCGTACCGTTTGCCGCTGAAGCAGAAGTCGGCAACAACTGGGAGGAAGTGTGACAGACTACAAGCAGGCACCCTGTAGTGGAGCACCAACCGAATGGTTCTACGACCCGACACTCTACGAAACAGTTGTGAGGGCTTTTTGTAATGAGTGCCCTGTCAAGGAACAATGCCTTCAAGACTGTCTGATAGCCGAAGAAACACCAATCGACGGCAAAAAGTTCCGCTCTGGTATTTTTGGTGGCCTCTCACCGACAGGCCGAAACAGGCTCATGGGTACCGGATATGCAGTCATCACCGAAAACTGGATGGAGAAAGATAATGACGATGACAGTAATAGCAATTGACCCCGGCGTGAACACCGGCCTCGTTGTAGCACGTGTCGAAGAAGAGGTGGAGATTCTACACTTCGACCAATTCATTTGCTCGACGCACACCGAAACGGCAGAACTCATCAAACACTACCTTGACGAGTACCCTCAAGCCGTTGTCGTGGCTGAGCAATTCGACCTGAGACCCAGCAACAAGTTCACAGCAGACCTTACCCCCGTGAAGGTCAATGCAATCCTTGACTGGTTTGTCGATGACATCCATTATCAGACACCCGCTCAAGCCAAGGGCCTGGTCAAGGATGCGACACTCAAGAATCTCGGGTGGTGGCTCACTGGTAAGGACGTGAACTATAAGGACGCTAACGATGTCCGTGATGCCTTCCGGCACCTCGTCTACTATCTCGTTCATGAGCTGAAACACAAGTGGACACTCGACAACGGGTGGCCTAGATAGCGAAAACCCCTCTGCTAGGAAAGGAGAACTAGCAGAGGGGTTTTCTGTACCTCACACCCAACAAGCAAACACACGGAGGTGAATAATTGTCACCGACTAGTATAGCACATCAACCGATCTTTGTCGCCTGAATGGTCAGGCCACCCCAGCCAAGGTTCGTGCTCTGGTCGATTTGCAGCCTAATAGACACTGATACTTCCTTGCCGGGGGTATCAACGTACTTAGCAATAGGGCCAACATGAACGAACATGACATTCTTATCATGGCCGTACGTGTTGAAAACACCAACATTATGTTCCTTGCCGTCAATCATCATAAAGACGTTGATATAGGCACCATTAGCGTTATAGTCATTGGTCATGGTGATCTGACCCGAGATCAGCCACAAACCAGCCTTCGACAGACGGATATTACGGCTAACGCGTGCATTAGCACCATCAGCAGTATAGCGGCGGTAATCAGCAAACGAGGCATTTTCGTTCACGTAATCCGTTTCGACAGCGCCACCCCAAATCTTAGTGAGCTGACCGTTGCTGTTAATCAGCATCTCCTTCGTGTCCTTACGGTAGATAAGGACATCATAGTTGCCAGCCCCAGCCTTACGGATAGCAGTCAGCTTAGTGTCATAATCACTCGCATTGTTAGCGATAATGACACGGCCCTTCTGAAGCTGCTTCACAACATCAGAAACAGAATTGAAACCCAAGTTCATGAAAACAGGCCAACTCTGAATAATATCAGAATCAGAGTAAGTCCAGATACCCTGATCGTTAACTGTACCCATGTTAGTACCTCACTCCTGAGAATTGAACGGAAACATATGCGTGACCGTTGTGGTTGTCGATATATTCTGGGTGCTCTTTGGAACCCTTCAACCCAATAAAGGCAGTTCCATACTGGAAATTGTCGTAATCAACAACCATAGTAAACGACAAGCCAGTTACCATAACCAAGTCAGTGCCTCGGCCACCCCGTCCTGTAGCAAGGCCCGAAACCACATACGGGATATGCGCAAGTTTGCGCTCGCGGCCAAGATGATCTCGAACGCCTGTGAAAACCTGCGGAAAGATATACTCACCAGTAGTCAACGGAATCACAGGAATGTAAAGAAACCCTGTAATAGACAGCTGCATGAACGAACCAGCGTTACCCCAATCCAAAGGTGCTTTCCACAAGTCCTCATAGGCACCAATGCCAGGATTACTACCGGGCTGTTCAACAAGCATCTCCTGATAGAACGGCTGTGCAACACCATTAGCCGCACGCGAAGAAGTCAAGGCACTAACAGCATCATACGAATTACTGACCTTGCTCTTCATCAAGGTCATGTCATTCTCAAGATACGCTACGCGCCTGTCGATGTCACTTCCCCATGCCTGGGATGGGGTCGGCAGATTGTGCTTCATTATGCGTCACTCCTTTCAACGTCAACTCTCGAAGCGTGATACCAGCCTCAAGAGGATAATCCGCAACTCGGGGCCTATCGAATATTGTAGCAACATCCGACACCCTAGTAAGCGCCTCACACGAAGCCTTCACACTAGACTCATCATACGAAGCTGACTTGATATGCCACGTAAAGTGATCGTACACAGCTGTCGTCCCAGCAATGCGCCCAAACACCTGCTGATTCGACACCACAGGCTTGTTCTTCGTGAACTCCAACAAGTCGTCCATGATCTTCTTCATTGTCGTACCACGAGGCCACTTCTCAGCAGCCTTCTCAGGCAATGGTGAGCCAGTAAAAGCATTGACATCAGACAGGTACACAGGCTCACGCTCGAAGTCATACACGACATCTGTGTATGACTCGTGCATCGGAACAGCGCCCGTCCAATCCATCTCAGCAGAGTAGCCAAACGCGCTCTGGGCCTTATACACACAAGCCTCATACGCCTGGGTCTTAGTCGTTAGGTTCATGCTGTCGATCTTCACAGCATCCGTCTTATGTGGGTAGCCAGTGTAGAACGTAAATGTCTCCTGGTCACACAAGTAAGCGTGCCCATAAATACGGAGGGTGCTGTAGTCAGTCTGACCATCCGACTCAGCAATACGATAAGGAGATAGACGCTCATTCGACATGCCCGTCACAGTCACCTTGATCTGGTTCGCTTCGTCGCCCTTCTCGATGTGGAGCGAACCGCCCTCGGCGTACCACTGAGCAGGTGTAATCGGCTTGTTGTCCTTGCCGACGACAGAGTACACGGAGCGCGCAAAGTAGATCTGACCGTTAGCACGAGTCCTAATATTGAAGTCCGTACCAACTTCGTTAGGCATCACACACTCAGGCTGAGAATACAAATAATCAATCGTCCCTTGAATCTCAAGCACAAACTCTTTAGTCTCGCCAGACTCGACTGACAAAACCTCAGCAGCCTTAATGGACTCCACTGTCGTCTTGTTGTTAGACGGCTGTGGGTGGATAAGGCTAATGCGATCTTCGCCTTCAATGCGAGGGCGGGTACCGGCAAGGTTGCCTGAGCGATAATCAGAAGAAGCTAGGTCAATGACAGGGGGGTAATAAGTACACTCAATATGCGAGAAAGGCTCACCAATAGCCCACTGAATCGAATAGTCTACAGTAGAGCCTTGGAACCTCGTAAGAACAGTGTGGTTCTCAAACAGCACAATCGTGTCATACACCCACGTAATCTGATAATTGTTAGCAGACAAGAAGCTCTTGAGGATAGTCCACAAATTACCTTTACCACCAACAAAATCATACGTCTTAGTCGCAATAGTAGTCTTAGGTGCAATAAACGGATTACGCTCATTAGCAGTCGGCTTAGCAACATACACCTTTGGAGACTCGACACCCGCAGCCTTAAACACCTGCGCAATAACCTTGTCCATCGTCACGCCCTGAAGGTGCTTAACCTCAGCAGACACATCAAGACGATAGAAAGGGTCATTCAACGTAGCCGACCACGACCACGGGGTATTCGTAATTGACCGGACAAACGCGTGAGTACGACCAAAGATAGGGCTGTCGAGACGAATCTCCTTCGTCATCACATCAGCGGCTTCAACATACCCCGCACCCTCCAACGAGTACTCAGAGAAGCCACCCGTCGTTGAATCACGGTCAAGCGAGACAGCATCCTCAACGACAGACCAGCCAGTCAGCTTGTTGTTAGTAAAGCCGATAGCCTGCATCACCATGAGTAAACCTCTTCCAACGTCACAGAAGCCGTGTAATGACCGCGATAGTTGTTCACAGTCACAACACTAGCTGAACCAGGAACAACCTGAAGGTTCCCACCACCGGACGGGTATGCAAACTCATACAGGTTAACAGCTGTGTCGATGTGAGTGTCCTCGGGCACGATCTGCAACATAGCCCAGTCGAGAGCACCCTCACCCTGTGGAATAATCGACACCTCCCACAGAGCTGGGTAAAAAGCGCGCACCTGGTTCTTGTTAAAAGAACTAACAGTGTTGCGACCATCAAGACTACGGAACCTGAACGAGAACGGCTGCTTACCGTCTTCCGGTCCAGATGACAAAAACACGCCCGTATGTCCTTCAGGAATAAGAACACGCTCAGTGTACTGACCAACCTTCGACAAAGCCAGAGACACCTGCCGCCCATTCAGACGATCAACATCAGACTGGAACTTGTTGTTCGTCTGAAGTACACCGCCCTTCAGCACGACACCAGGGTGTCCAGACTGAGAGTTGTTAGCCTTCGTGGGGAACAGTGCTTGCTTACCCCAATCGTTGAAAGCAAACGGAGAACCAGCATGGTAATGCAGGTACGGCAAACCCATCAAAGGCGACAAAACGTTCTTCATCGAGAACGGGTCCAGATACGTCACCCACTCGCCCGTCCTGTTCATGAACAGCTCACGGAACTTGTTAGCCTGCTCACGATTCAAGAACGACCACGACAGCTCATAATGCCTGCCGCCATACACAGAACCACCCATGTAGGACAGACCATTCAGAAGGCGCTGTGAGTCGCCCGAATGGACATTAGTCGAAACAGGCGACTCGTCCGGTGCGGGGAACCACTCAATAATGTCGTTCCCCACACCGAAACAAACCTCACGGGTTGCGCAACCCCTAGTAGACACCACGATTACCTGTCCTCATATTGCCGTTGTCGATGCTCTGACTAATCGAGCGACCATCAAGCATGATCGAAGTCGAAACAGCCTTCACCAACTGATTAAACTGTGCTGGGTTAATTGTAACAAGACCGTCACCACCGCCCATAGCGTAAACACCACCCGCCGACACAGGAACCTGCATCGTGTTCAGTGCGTTCATGAAGCCCTTGCCGTAGAAATCGACAGCGGGCTGTGAAATCACGTACTCGCCACTACGGACACGGAACATGCCCTTGCCGTCCGTAGCCATGAGGTTGTCGGCCTTCGGGTTAGCCGGAGGACGACCAGGCAACAAGCCGCCACCCGCGAAACCGGGCAGAGAGTTAGCACTCGACAGCAGACCGCCCGTATACAAGGTGCCAATGTTCCTACCAGACCTAGTGCGAACAGTACGATTCTGGCTACCGAGCGGGTTCATCCGCGCAGCATTAAGCGCGGCGGCGTAGGATGACTCGTCAATCTGGTAACGAATCCTAACCGTAAGCTCACTGTGGCTTGGCTGAACAGGAACCGTCACACCATTAGAGTGCAACGAGTCGATAGCATCCTGTGTCGAGCCGACAGTGCCGTTATCGGTCACATGCTCCTTCACCTCACGCGGAACCTGGCCGATAGTCGAAGTCAAGCTATCGAAAGCCCCAGCCAACTCAGTGACTTCACCTTGGTTGAAACCAAGCTGAGTAACCTGGTCAATAAACTGCTGCTTCAGCGATTGTGTATATGCCTCAATCTCCTGGGTCGAGTGACCAGCCGCAGCATACGCCTCAATCAGACCAATCATCTGAGACTGCAACGACCGCAAAGCCTCACGGTTAGCAATAGCCGCCTCCGTGTAGCCCTTCAGAGCAAACTGCCCGGCTTGGAGGGTTGCAATCTCCTTGTCGTTGTCTGCAATCTTCGTCTGGCCTTCGTTGATCTTCTGCTTAGCCTCGTCAATATCAACCTGGGTAGACTGCGCGCGCTCGGTGTCGCCGTACTTCACAGCGACAGCATGGAAGAACTCAGCGTCGTGCAACTCTTGCTGGTTCTTACGCATATCCGACGCAAGTTTCTCATTCTCCTTACGAAGATCAGAAACCTTCTTCGTCGTGCCTTCAACATCCTTCTTCAGGCTGTTAAGACCCTTACGGTAGTTGTCCTGAGCGGTCGTGGAGCGCCACCAAGTAGTGAGGGCCTTGTCGAGCGCAGACTTCAGACGGCTAAGGAAGTCCTCGAAAATCTCAGCTGCGGTCTTCGTTTCCTTCTTCGCTCGGCTTGCACCGCCGCCTCCACCGGAACGTGGCTTATGACCACCACCACCTCCACCAGAACGAGACGGCTTAGCCTTGAAGTTGTTGCCACTAAACGCCGACGTGCCATTGTTACGATTAGCAAACGTTGGCATACGAATCTTGGACTTCTGACCCGCAGTGTATGAACCCTTGCCAGTCTTCGACTTCGAGCCACCGATAGCACCCATGTAGCCCTGAATTGACTGCCAGATAGCCTGCACCTTGCCAAGGAAACCCTGAGCCTGCGACACCGCCTGAGCCGCGTTATCAACCATCTGACCAAGTGACGCATCCGTGGCACTATGGTCAACCTCTCCGGACTCATAAGGTTGTGCGATAATCGCGGCCATAGTGTCTCGTTGCTGCTCGAACTGCGACATGTCGAAGCCTTGCGCAGCAAGGAAGTCAATGGTGTCCTGAATCGAGTTCTGCGCGTACTGGTATGCCTCTTCGCCGGTCAGACCCATTTCCTCGATACCGGCAGCAGCGGCATTGCCCATCTTCTCGAAGTAATCCGAGATAGCAGCGATATTCGCTTGGCCGTCTGGGCTGTTCGGGTCCATCGACGTGCCATGCTCCTGCATGGACTCGTACACCTGCTGCAACGACGAATCGAGAGCAGCAGCCGCGTCTGTCGATGAGAACATCTCGTCAAGGACAGAGCGAATAGCCTCGGCCATGCTATGAAACTCGCCCTTCGCGTCACCAATCTTCAGACCGGCCTCTTCGGTCTGATCTCCGGTCTCTTCGACACCTTGGCCGAAAAGGATAGCATCGTTCAGAGCGTCACGCATAGCACCGCCGACACCCTCAGTCTTCGACTTCAAGCCTTCCAGGGCCTCAATCTGCTGGTTATACGGTTGAGCGGCATTAGCACGCTTCTGGGCATTAGCAGCATTAGCACCAGTAGTGCCGTTCATCGTGCCTGTGTCAACGATTGTACTGTTAACAGCGTTAACAGCATCAGCCTTACGAGCCTTAATCTGGTCGATGTAGCCATTCACGTAAGCATCAGCGGCCTTCTGTCCACCGCCCTGAGCTTCAGACGTAGATGCGAGCTTAATGTACTTCTGATACGAGAAGCCCATATCAACGAGAGCCTGCTTGGTTTCCTTCGACATGCCCTTAAACGCATCAGAACCCTGCACAGCATCCATAATCAAAGCCTGGGTATGCTCACCAATCTTCAAGGTAGAGTAACCCATAGCCGCAGCTTGCTCGTGCGTAGCCTGAACAACCTGACCGGACTTATCCACGTAATAACCGAGCGCCTGACCGTTAGCAGTCAGAACTTCACCATTCTGTTCAATAGTAGCGTTCAGCTCAACAAAGCCAGACTGAGTACCATTGCCGACTTCCTTCGTATCCTGAGCCAAAGCGTTCAGAATAGCCGAAGAGCCTCCTACAGCGTTCTTAAACTCATCAGCCTTAGCCGATGAGTCCTGGAAAGCATCACCAAGGTATGTAGCGCCGACAGATACAGCAGTAAGGGCAGCAGAAATGACAAGACCCCACGGCCCGCCGAACATCGACATCAAGCCAGAACCCACAGACGACAGCTTGGTCAACGCACCCACAGCCTGACCGGCACCAGCCGCAACCTGAGCACCCGCAGCCGCAGCAGACGCGCCAGCAGAAGCCACTTGAGCAGCGTTCTGAGCGCTCTTCGCAGCAGCAGCCTTACCCGCAGCCGCAGCCACCATGTTATCCGCAGCAGCAAGGCGCTGATTAGCCGCAGCAGCGGCATTAGCCGTACCCACGTTAGCAGCAAGGGCCGAATCATACTGGACAGTAGCCGTCTGAGCCTGACGAATAGCCTGCCACACGACACTCCACGAGGCTTTCTGCGCACCTGTCGCCTGCAACATGCGGTTTTGCATCTGCAAGTACGTTGCAGACATCGACACAGCCGCAGCCTTCGCAGCCATAAGACCAACACGCACTGTCGCCACAGCCGCGAGCGCACCAACAAACGCCTGAATAGGTGCTGGCAGCTTAGCGAAAGCGTTAACAACACCTGTCGCAAGAGTAATCAGCAGCTTGAAAGGCACCATGAAGCTAGAGTTCATGGCAGCGCCCGCGTTCTGCAAAGCGTGCTGGAAAGCCTCAATCTTAGCCGACAAGGTATCCATGATGACGTTCATCGACTCATCAATGAACGTCGTGCCCTTAGAAGCCCTCTCAGCCTCCTTCAACTGTTCGACATACAGGCCGACACTGTTCGACATACGAGACAGCAATTCAACGTCACGCACGTTATTGAAGCCCAAGTCCTTAATTGCCTGAGCCTTCTCAACCTTGTCACCAATACCTGCAAGGTTCTGCAAGATACCCTGGAACACCTTGTTCGGGTCGTCCTGCCACAGCTTACGGAACTCTTCATCAGTCACACCGACAGCCTGGGCGTACGTGTGCATCTTGTCGCCACCCTCAGCGGCAGCGGCATTGATCGAGTTGAAGATACGCTGAAGCGAACCGCGCGCCCATTCCTTCGGAATAGCGAGCGACGACAGTGTAGACGACAGGGCAAGAATCTCATTCTGGGTGAAGCCAGCCGACTTACCCTGAGCAGCAATCGACACAGCCATGTTCGCAATCTCAGGCTCAGTCGCAACAGACTTAGCGCCCAAGTCAGCGATCTGGTTAGCGAGGACCGCGTAGCCGTCACCCTTGCCGGGTGCCGACTCTTGCAGCTTGCCCATCATCTTACCGAAACGACCAAACGCGGTAGAAGCCGACTCAACTTCCATACCAGTCACAGTAGAGAACTCTGCGACAGCCTTCGTAAAGTCTTTCAACTTGTTCGTCGGGATGTTCATCTGCGCACCGAGCGTACCAATCTTCGACAGATCAGCAAAAGACGTGGTAGTTGTTGTCGAAAGCTCAGTGTAAGCGCTCTTCAGTTCACTAAGAGACCTCGTAGTACCCTGCGCGGTACGCTCCACGTCAGCAAATGCGCGCTCCTGCGCAATACCAGCCTGAGCAGCAGACGACACAACACGACCAATACCAGCCGTGATAGCACCGTAATACACGGCCATGTCGCGTGCAGCATAACGGACGTTCTCAATAGCCTTCTCACTCGCACGAGCGTTATTGCGAGCGGTACTAGCATCAGAACGAATAGCAGTACGCTTAGTCAGCTCTTCCTCGCGGATACGAGCACGCTCAGTACGCGCAACTTCAGCCTCACGAGCAGCACCAATACGCGCAGACGCACTAGCAACAGCAGCTTCACGCTTAGACTCAGCAGAAGCCGTCGTTGCAGCCGCCCTAATCTCTGCCTGCTCCAAAGCGGTGAGTGCCTGAATCTCAGCAAGACGAGTGGCCTCAGCACCCTTCGCCTTCACAAGGCTACGCTCGTCCTTACCCCTCTGCTTCTGCAAGGGGATGGCATTATCCTCACGCTTCACACTTGCCTGAGCACGCAGCTTTTCAGCCTGAGCCTCAGTCTTACGTGCCTGCGACTGGTTCAATTGAGCCTGGGCCTTCTTCGCCTTCGTCTCAGCCTCAGCCATAGCATTAGACGCAGAAGCCACCTCACGCATAGCCGAGGCAGTATCCTTCAGCTTAGCGATATGGTCCTTACTCAGGTTGTTCATCGTGCGAGTCTCACGGATGAACTGTCGATACGCCGAAACAGCCTTATCGACACCCGCCGAAAGATCAGCCTTACTAGCATCCCCAGCAGCCTTATTCAACGAGCCAAGAGCATCAGCCACAGACTTCAGCGCAGATGCAGAGTCCTTCAGGTTCTTGACCTTCGAGCTGTCGAGCTGCAAAGAATCAAGAACAGAACCACCACGGCCAGAGGGTGCCTTCAGTGCAGCGACAGCACTCTGAAGCGAACCAATCTGCTTTTCCAGGGCACCAATGCTCTGTGCTGCCTTGTCTGCCCCAGCAGCGTTAACGTCAATATCAATCTTGATTGACTCGTCTGCCACCTTAACTCCTAAAAAGAAAAGCCCCTGATACCACTTCAATGATACCAGGGACTTTTCCTACCTAACTTGCTCAAGCGCTTCAAGAGGTGAAGGCAACGGCTCTTTTGTACCGTCCGAGTATTCGACAGTGCCCATCACCGTGTACGTGCTTTCACCCGGCTTTGTTTCCTTCGCGTGCTCACGATGTCGATCAAGCTCAGCACATGAATAACACGTAGAAGTCTCTACATGGAACTCAATCGCACTATGCTCACTACGACCATACCAGAGCGGCGTACCGCACTTGTTACACAGGCTGTCAAGATAATACTGATAACCCGCGCACAACGCAAGATCAAGGTTAGTGTATTCAGTTTGAGGAATTGGCTCAGAGTCTTTCTCATCTCCAAACCACACAGGCACCGCGCGAGCAAACATGCCGTGCGCACCTGTAAACAGCGTGGGTGGCTTACCCTCAGCCCTCGCCGTCTTCAGAAGAAGCAGCATCCACTGGTTCTCCGGTTTCGACAGTTCCGTCCCCACGAAACGTAGGGTCAGAAACCGCTTCAGCAATGGCAATACCCAACGTCTGAGCCTCATCCCACGTCTGAAGCACCCTCTGCCACAAGAACTCAGGCAGATAACCGCGAAGCTCTGCGGCCTCGGCTTCAGTCAGATTCTTCTTAGACTCGCCAGTGGCATTGTCGATAACTTCAACACAAGCCTGAGCGACAATGTACTCCATCAAGCGGTCTTCACGCTCAATGGCAATAATCGCCTTCTCGTCCTCGTTCTTGTTCTTTGTGGAGAAGAACGTGTCTTCCCAGACCTTGCGCTTCAGAACATTAAGTTCCTTGTTTGAGAGCGCACGCAGACGAAGAGTGATTGACTGCCTACGAAGTTCCTCGATCTCTTCGGTCAGTTCGACACCGGGCGCAGTGTCGGTAATCGAACGAGACATAGGAGCCTCGTGCAACTGAGCAGTCTTAGCCAACTCAATTAGCTCCACATAACGCTCAGCGTCCTCCAAGTTTAGGGGGATGTCGATAGCCTTCACGGAAGGCTTGATAGTCTGGATAATCTTAGACAGCTCAAAAGCCATGATGTCTACTCCAATCAGATATGAGAATACCCCCGCACCTCGGAGGTACAGGGGTATTCTAGCAGAGTTGATCAGGCAGTGACAGCCTTATTCAACTCCATATAGCCTTGCGGCAAGAAGGGCACCTCAAACTGGATGGGCTTATCCCCATCCCCGAGCACGTCCTTCGGATTGTCGGGAACAACCTTGAAGGCCGACAGCTCTTGACCGGCTTCAACAGGGGTGCCCTGTCGGAAGCCGATACGCTGGACCAGGTAGCCTTCCTTAATGCCGTCAAGCGTGCCACGCTTGAACAACTGGTAAGCCTTATCATAGACGGAGGTGTTACCCGCCGCCTTCTGACCAGCCGCGATAGCCTCACGGAAGAACGTGAGAGAAGCCTCGTAGTTCGAGATCGTCGGGGTCTTCGCGTTACCCGAATCGCAAATGGTACGCGAGTCATCCGTGTCCGAGTCCGTCGCGCCGAGCGTCATACCCGCCGCGATAGCGCACGAAATGTCAACCGCCTTCGGCGTGCCACCAGTGTAGGTAGCAGCCTTAAACAGGTCGGCAACGTTAGTAATGGCATCAGCCGGAACCCACCAAACGGTGGTGTTCGGAGACAGCATCTTGGGCATCAGTATTCCTCCTTGTGGGAAACGATATCGTCATATTCAATGGTATCATCCTCGCCGCAACACTTGGCCTGTGTAATCGGCGTATTGTCATCGACAACCTCATACATGTCTGGCAGAACAGCCAGCTCATCTTCAGTCTTGTCGCAGACAATATTGGTAAAAACATTGCGCACGCGCAATTCACTCACCCCTATCCAGGTTGACGTAAAAACTCATGCTATGTTGATAAACCGTAGGCCGCAACATGGAATCGTAATCGCTATCAGTACCCACCGATGCAGCGATATTCACCCCATTAGACCCTTCAACCAACACAGCACCAATGAGCTTCTCTTTTACAACCGACACAAGCCGATTGAGAAGTTTCTTATTCACAGCGAACACGTCCACCGTGAAAGGATGCTCATACACATCCATAGTGTGACCACCAAGCGACACATACTCGTCCAACTGACGATTGATCTCAGCGCCGCCGTGATAAACAATATAGAGAGGCACCTTCGTATCACGCGAAAAAGAATCGAAAACCTCGACATCCTTGATCGTGCGCAAAAGAGCCAGACAAGCCTCGTCAAACTCTAAAGTCCTATCCGTCACTTCAGCCTCCCATAAAACTCTTCACGGAACACAGCCGTCACACGAGGCAAATACTTAGCCGGGGTAATACCCTTCCCCTTGTCGCCGCCCGTAGGCTTACCACGCAAACCAGAGCGCAAATAACCAGAAGTGCGCTGGCTGTACGTACCATTCTCCTGCCACGCATAGTACGGCTTAGCACGGTCCCAACGATGCCAACCGATCTCGACAACCTTCCCGCCCTTAGAAGCATCAACACGGAAAGCATCACGCATATAGCCAGTATCGACACGGCGCGGGTCTGTCGCAATCAAAGCACGCCCATACTCAGTAGAAGCGACAGCCGCAGCCTTAGCCGCAGCATCAACCTTCTTCCAAGCAGCGTCAATGATCTTCTTCTTCGCCTTAGCAGCAACACCATACCTGTCGGTATCGACAGTCACCTTAATACCAGCAACACGACCGTCATACCGTACAGTCTTCTTAGTCCTAGCCATTAGCAGTCTCCCCCGTTGCCACATCACACAAAAGCGTCACCTGCCAGTTCAGTGTATCAACCTGAGCGTTACGCACAACCAGCTTCAACCCCGCAACCCGTGGGTCAGTCGGCATTTCCTCTACTTGGATGCGCATACCCTCAGCGAACGACACACGCGCATCCGGGTTGCCCCACAAATCACGTGAAAAAACCTCGTTCTTGTCAATATGCAAAAGCTGCACACGATACGCATGAACACCTGTGACCGTGCCAGCCCATTCACGATTACGGGCACGCCAGTCAACGTTAGGCGTGATATTCGCCCAACCCTTCCACACAGGGTTGTTATACTCAAGCGACAAACCAGCCTCATCAGACCAGTCATACGATACTGTGTCAGGCTCCTTGAAGATGCTCACCTTCGTATTCGCCAACAACTGAAGCGGATAATACGAGGCATACATGAACAAGGGGTGGATGTTCGGGTCAATCGATAAGCCCATTAGAAGTTCACCACCCAATCCACAGGCTCAAACGTTGGCTGCACAACATCAAAGCAGAGGTTATTTACCTCATCTTCCTTCGCTTGAGCACGCAACTGCCGAGCACGACCGACAATCGCAGCCAGCAGCTTAGCACCATCCGTCTGCTTGTCGTCCGTCTTCAAGACAAGCAACTGCAAAGCCTTATCCATGCCGATAGTGTCACACGCATCGGCAGCAGCCAGCTTCACGTTACCGCCGTTAACAGCGAGCAAAGCCTCAATCTCTTCGTCAGCGAAAAGATAACGCGGCTCATTCCTCAAGTCACGCAAGTCCTCCAACTTACGCAAATCAGGAATAAGGACACGCACCTGTCCGATGGGGGAAGAAAAATCAATCTCGCTCATAAAACCAGTATAGCAAGACCCCCGCAGCCAAAGGCCGCGAGGGTCTTACTCAATCAGCTAACTGATCACATAGACGGATTACCAGTCGAGCCGATAATACCGTCGTAGCGGACGATGCCAGCACCCGCGATCTGTCGAATACGAACTTCGACATCATCGTTGTCGAAAGAACCCTCATAGGGGTTAACGTCGCCGCCACCGATCATCTGGCCGGTCTTGTTGTGGATACGAAGCTCCGGGGCCTCACGACCCAGCATACCCGTCTTCGCAATGACAGTCTTACCATTGGCACGACCACCCTTCGGAAGAAGAACCCACGCATTCTCCCCACCAACAACAGAGATCAGGTCGGAAGTAACGACCTCCAAGTCCTTCAGAGGGTTGCCCTTGATCTCAGTGCGCTTACCATTCTGGACACGAATCTCGTTAATCTGAGTGTAGCCCTTAGCAACCTCAGCGAGAGCAGGGTTAGTGACCAACACGAAACCCTCGGGGACATAAGTCGAGTGACCGTCGCGCAGAGTAGCGAGTGCCTGGAACCGTGCAGCAACAATCACATCGAACGACAGTTCGTGATTATTACCAGAGGTACCCAAACCGCCAGCACCGCCAGTGATCTCAGCAGGCAGACCATCGACCCTAAACTCGGTCTTGTTAGTGGTGTTAAACACGTCCTTGCGAAGAGACTTAGTAGCGGGGTCAAACAGCTGAAGGAGGACCAGCAAGTCCTCAGTACGCGCAGCGAGAGCAGCAGCATCCTTCGGGAAACGGCTAATTACGTTCCACTCGTCATTAATAAACGACTCGAAGCTGAACTGGATGCGCGCGCCGTGCTTGGCGGTCGTGATAAACGCACCATCGGCACTATAGGACATGGTCGGGTAAGGGGTCAGCTCCGGCACATGAGGCAGCGTGCCCACAGGGTGCTGATAACCACCATTGTCGATAGGAGCCGTAGTAGCGTCAGGCTTCAGCGACAGAAGCGAAGCAGGACGGAAGTCCGTCAACAGCTCCTTCGTCGCAATCTTGTCCCAAATCGTCTCATGAGCATCGAAATACTCCTGGAAACGAACGTTCGCGGCCTTCACGAACATAGGTGCCAGCTGATCAGAGGTGACAGCCTCCTTCAGGCGCGCCTGCGCGAGACGGTCGCCTGCAAGGGCCTCACCCAGCTGGACGTTGAACTCTTCCTGGTTCTTGAAACGCACTTTAGTTGCCTCCTATCAGGCGTTCTTAGCAGGTGCAAGAACGACCTGCATCTTCTGGGGGGTGGCAGACGCAGCAAGAGGCTCCTTCAGCCAACCGATAACAACATCAGCACCGGCCTTAACGGTCGTAATCTCAGGCTTCACACCTGCACCAGTCGCAGCCTTCGCGTACACAGGCGCACCCACCTTCGCAGCGGCAACAGACTTGCCGACAAGCTCAAACACGCCGCCAGCGACACGCACAGAGGCGTAGCCGGGGCCATTCAGACCATACGTAGGGGCCACTAGCACATCAGTAAGAGCCTGCTCAGCCTTGTCAGTCGTAGGACGAACCTTCGACTGAAGGATACCAGCAATACCGTTGTCCTTGTTGATGACAACAACGTCGCCAGGCTCAAGATGAGCCTGCGTGGCATCGACAGGGAGGGAGAGAGTCTTGGAATACTCAAAAATCTGGTTGTCCTTGACAACCGGAACACGGATAGCGTTGACTGCCATTATGCTCACCAACCAATCTTTCCGAAAGTGTCTTCGTTCTTTTCGACAACAGGGGTGGCAGTCGCAGCGACAGCCTCCTTCAGATACGCACGCTCAGCCTCAAGAGCAGACTCGACATCCGCACCCTTCTTCACAGCCTCACGAACACGCGTGACAGCCGCATCCGGCAGACCGGACTCGGCAATCTTCTTACCGGCCTCAAGGACAGAATCAACATCCACGGATGCCTCTTCGACCTTCTCAGCCGGTTCCTCTGCCTTGGCTTCCTGAATCGCGGCCACAGCAGACTCTAGCTTAGAGCCGATAGCTTCAACAAGAGAAGCGATCTCACCCTTCAGCTCATCGAACTTGGACTCAAGCAGCTTTTCGTCCACAGTTCCCTCCTTAATAGAATTGTTGTTCCTATTTGATTCTAGCAGATCAACAATGCCACCACCCGCACCAGGCGCGGTAACAAAGTCAACCGACCTAACGCCAGCAAAAACAGGAACAACACCTGTTTCCGCAATTGGCTGGTCGCACCAAGCATTAATGGAAACACCAATATATTCCCACTTATCCTTGATTAGCTCGTTAACACCAGAGAACACCTTACACACAGTGTAGAGTGCCCCATCCTCACCAACTGTCGCGTCTTCAAGAAAGACACCAGCATAGTCACGAATAGAACGCTCCGGGCGCTCCCATTCCTCGGACTCAGTTGGGTGGTCTATAAACATTTCCGTGCCAGCCTTAAACAGGTGAGCAGACTCAGCCAAGTTCTCAGCAGTGTAAATACCACTAGAACCCTGGCCGGGCACGATAATTCTGATTCGGTACTTTCCCTCACCAAGAGACTCAGTACCGATAGCGCTCGTGGACTCATGCAGCTTAGGCATCGGTCCCTCCATTATCTCGATTGTCGTTAGTACCATCAGACAACGGGCCTACACCCGTTGCGCGTCCGTCCTCGTTGTCCTTTGCTGCCGAGTCTTCTTCGCCCTCGCCCTCGTCCTCATTCTCACCCTCATCGGGTAGGGCAGGCAAATCTTCCAACGGCAAAGAACCAGCAATCTTCAAGAGCTGCAACACACCGGAACGCATTTCAACCTGATGCAAAGCACCATTCTGGAACGCCAACGTCAAAGACTGAATACGGCGGTGCGTCTGATCATTATTGATCGAACCGTACTCGATCTGCACCTTAATACCTAGAGCCGCAGCAATCTCATTCAGCATGTCGATATGGAGTTGACGGCGCAGCTCCAACGCCTTAAACGTCGGGTCTTCAAGCGCAGTCTCAGCACCCTGGCGACCGCCCGCAGAACCATCCGTCAACAACACCGACAGGGGGATGTCGAGCGCAGCCGACACCATAGACGCAAGAGGCGTACCAGCCGAGAAATCAATCCCAGCGCCAGCCTTGTTAATTGCCTGAATATCCTGCCCAGCACCAATGTTCGCAGTGCCACCGACACCGGGACCAGCCATACGCTGCTGAACGGCCTGTTGCTGCTTAGAATTAACGCTCGTTGCCTTGAAGGCCAGCTTAGCGAGAGACTTCTCCATGAGGTGTGCGACCTCAAGATGCTCCTTGTACTTCTGTGCATACGACATAGCGCTCATGAGATCAGGCTTACCGTACTGTTCAGCAGCAAGGCGATTCACGGTCGCATACACAGCCGTCAAGCGCTTGTTCACCTTGTAGTTAGTCTTGGTGATCTTCACGCTCACGCGGTCCCACAGCATGTACCACTGAGGCTCACCACTTACGACAGGGTTGATCAGGAGCGCAACGACATCACCTGTCGCATCATCAGTAGCCACACCAGCAAGGCGCATCAACGGAACAGGTGTAACAGTCTTTGTCGCCTTATCCACAAGATAAATGACGCAACCGTCAGTGTTGAAAGACTGCTCATCACGAACACGCGCCTGCACACTGAAACAAGCCTTCGCGTTTTCCTCGATTACCTTACGGGAGGGTCCAGTAGAACACTTGTAGACAACAGGGTCGCCCCACATGTAAGCGTTACGTACAACCAAGCCACGCTTCACAATAGGGTTAAGAGTAGCCAAACGGCGCGCACGCGCCGAATGGTCCCTAATCACATCAAGAGTAATCAGAGAATCAGGGCCTTCGACAGCAGACAAAGGCAACCAGCCCGCATCTTCTCGCTTGAGACGCGCTAGGGTATCAGAAAAAGACCCTAGCGCTTCTTGGAATGTCTGCTCATACTTCATGCTAATTATCCTATCACGCTAGAAATACAGACAACTCTTCCTCGAACATGAAGTCCAAGAGGTCATCTTCTTCTAGTAGATCATCAGGTGAATAGTACTGACCTTCTGAATCACCGGCCATAATGGCTCCAATATTCTGGTACGCATAAATGACAGCATCAAGAACGTCAGGCGACTTAATGCCACGCTTGCGCATATTTTCCTTCGATTCGATGAGCATTGCTGACCCACGATACTCGTACTTAATCGAAGCAATTTCATTGTGGAGTTCATCGTCATCGGGCAGGAAGACACGACCATCAGCGACAGCCTTAGCGAACTGATCGTACATAGCGGCGCGATAGTTGTACCACTTAGTGCTATCACCGGACTTCGCGTTACCGTGAATACCAATGACAGAAATGTCAGCGGGCACGAAATTGTAGATACTATCGAGAACGGATGCGCCAACACCGATAGCGTCAATACGAATCTCGACAGCCCCGAGTTCGACTGCCAGCTCACCAACCTTACGGGCAAGCTCAGGACCGTTCAAGCCTTGGTAACGCCCATGAATCTTGATGTAACCGCCTTGGTTCGACACAATCACTGAGCTGTCGGACCCATAACGGGCAACGTCAACACCGAGAACAATCGGCATACCCTCGTCAGGTTCAGAAGTGTCGTAAGCCTCCATCGACTGCATGACGCGGCCCATGTTGAACAGGCCGTCGTCAGACACGTCTGGGAACTCACCGAGGACACGCGCTACGAAACGGGGGTCATCCTCGCCCCATTCCTTCTTACGTGCCTCAACCCAGTCAACCTGCACAAGACGAGTCGCAACCTCGACAGGTACGACCTCACCCGTGAAATTAGGCGTGTCGTACGCGCCGAATTGGATGATGTTCCAGGAGCGCTCTTCAGGCTTCAGGCGCATCTCCCGCTTGAACACCTCGGCCATGTAGCACGACGGGTCGTTAGGGTTAGCAATAGCCAAGATGCGTGCATACTTGTTGGTCGTAATTGCGTCAGCAGCGGTGAAGATTTCCTTGGAGATACCACCCGCCTCGTCCATAATCACTAGGACGTACTGGTCGTGGACACCTTGAAAACCCGACTCGTCCTTATCGTCCGGCTTCATACCGAAAGCGATAGGGTCTTGTCGGTCTCCCATCTTCCATGTTGCGTCGGCGTTAACCTTGCCACCAATACCAGCATCGGCCTTGACACGAGGAATCTCTTTCCACAGAACGTTGCGGACCTGTTTCCAGTTTGTCGCCGTTGTGACGACTGTCGTGTCATCGACAGGATGGGTGTCTACCCACCAGTTGACAAGGGTAGCTGACAAACGTGACTTTCCCACACCATTGCCAGTAACCACAAGGGTTTTCTGGTGTTCAACAACAGACTGTGAAACTTCACGCTGCTTCGACCACATAAACAGGCCGTGGTCTTCAGCCCACTTGGCAGGGTTGTTACGCCACACTTCAAGACGCTGGGCATCAGAAAACTTCTTAGCGACAGCACCGAAAGGCAGCATTACTCACCCTCAACTTCTACAGTCGCCTCAAGCAACGCAGCTGGTTTCGACACAGCCTGAGAGAACCAATCAGCCTTGTTTGTCTCCAAAGCCTTCTTAGCCCCAGCCGACAGGTGCGGGTACATGAGAGCTGTGTACTCTTCCAACACCTGATTAGTGAACGACAGCATGATGTTTACTTGCTTCTCTTCGATCACACGAATCTCATGAGTCACAGTCTGACGCTTCAGGTTCGCAACCTCAGAGATTTCACGCAGAACAGCAAGAACAGCCTGAAGGTTCTGCCCCCAGTTGCCCTTCTCGTCCGCAAGACCAAACATCTCGATCTGGCTGTAGGCCATGTCAACAAGCGCATCAAGACGATCAAGCTGCTTGATGCGCATATTACGAGGCGACAATTCCTGTCGGCTGTCATAATACGACTGCTCAATGACGAACAGCTCTTCAGATGTGAAGCCTGTCGCCTGAATGATCTTGTTACGCTCCGTGCCACGTTTCAGCAGCGACAAAGCCATGTCGCGCTTGCCACGCAGCTCCGGGTCATCACTCGTCAGCAAATCGCGCGAGTTCGTCTTGGATACCATCAAGCACCTCCTTCACAGCCTTCTGAAACTTGTTGTCCAAGTACACGTAAGTACAAGCAGCACCGGCAATCAAGCCAGCAGCGAGACCAACCAAAAACCAGGCAATGAGCATTAGTCCTCCTTTGGAACGGAAGGCAAGTCTTCTACCTTCACACCGGCCTGAACAGCCGCAACACGCACCGCATAAGCATGTTCCTTCCACAGGAACGCTTGCGTACGCAAATCAGCTTCAAGATCATCACGGGCTTCTTGAATCTCTTGAGCCTTCTTGTAACGATCAATGCACAAATCAATAATAGCCTTGATAACAAGGGTTACGGCAGAGCAAATGAGACCCACCAATGCCGTGTTCATACGCTAACTCCTTGTTACTCACTAACGGTTGACAAGTATTCTTCCCTTGTCTTATTGTACCGTTCTTCTGCCTCTTCCAGCTTGCTCTTCGGCAGAACTCCAGGGCGATACGAGTAAGGCCACACACGCAGAGCACGCGCAAAGAAAAACAATCCAATGATTACTGACAAAATAATAACATGGAGTGGCCAACGCACATGTGCCGTGGTCAGCACAAGTTCGTTAATAGAAATCAGCATAATTCCGAGCACGGCGACAAGTGCAGCAGGGCCTTCAAGCCACCAAGAACCCAACCACGCTGAAGGCGCACCCAAAACACCAGAAACCAGCATCAGCAACGCGGCGAGGATAATCACCCACGGCAAGGAATCATAGCTTGTCAGGAACCCAAGGCCAGTAAGCGAGATAGCAGTGTAAATAACTACCATCACCGCCGTCACTGACCGTGGTTCAGTCATAGTACCAAGTAGCTTCTTCATGAGGCCATTATAGCGAAAACCCCCTCACTGACACCAGCAAGGGGGTTTTCAATTGTTATGTCACTCAGCGTCAGGAGTGCCATACGAAGGTGCCGTATAGACACCGCCAGTGTGAACAGTTGCGATAAGGAAACCGATCACAGAAAGGACTCGTTCGATCACCTGAGACCACTGCTCCCAGTTCTCAGCAGTCCAACCGCCGTAAGCGACACCAACCATTCCGATAGCCGCAAACACTGCGTACAGTGCCTTGCGACGCTCCGGGGTCAACAAGTACCACTTAGTACGGTCAGTGGTCAAGACTTCATTAGCCATGAAAGTTCCTCCTAAATCGAAGTTACTTAGATTCTACCAGCTTCACGATGCCGTCAGCGTCCTGTTCGACAACCAGCTTACCGACAAGCAGCTTACCGTCCTCACCGAAAATCGAGCACGCACCATCAAGGCGCGTCTGAGCGAGGCCGACAGCCATAGAGCCGTCCTTAGTGAGGAAGTAATCACTGCCCTTGTACGACAGCCACCCGGTACGCATAGCACCGTTTTCCTCAAGGAAGTACCACTTGCCCTTGACGAGCTGCCAGCCGGTCTGCATCTGGCCCTTGTCGTTCAGGAGGAACCAGTTTTCACCGATCTTCTGCCAGCCAGTCTCCATCTCGCCGTAGCGCGAATCGTGCATATCGTGCAGGAAGTACCAGTGGCCGTCGATATGCTGCCAACCAGCCTGCAACCAACCCTTCTCGTTGGCATAGAACCACTTATCGTTCACAGGGAACCAGCCGGTCTCCCAGCTACCATCCGAGGTGCGGTACCACCAGCCACCATCCTGCGACACCCAGCCCTCAGACTGAGTGATCTCAGCATCAAGGTTGTCATAGTACGCCTGAGCCTTCTCCATGTATTCACCAGCGTACTTATCCCGCAGAGACGCGGGGCAGGCAGTCGAATAGAAGTCCGAGTGGGGGAACACGTTGACACGCCACTGCGGACGACCAAGACCATACGCACGACACAGGGCCGCAGTCAGGTGCGCACCGGCATCAAGCGTCGCTTCACCAATGTCCCAACCACCCTCAGCACCAGTGGAGTTAGCGTGCTCAATGCCAATCGAACACGAGTTAACGCCGGGGCAGTGCCAGGCCGTGTCCTTGTCGTGGACGAACTGTGCGGTGCTGCCGTCAATGTCCACATTGTAGTGCGCAGACGTGCCATTATGGTTAAACGCTGCAAGGACACCACCATGCGACATAGCCTTGCCAGCGTTGTGGTGGACGATAACACGGTCAAGTGCTCGACTACGGCCCTCATCGTAGTTATCGCACCACAGGTTGTAGTC
The DNA here is from genome assembly GCA_938030835.1 of uncultured Actinomyces sp. Classification (GTDB taxonomy): domain Bacteria; phylum Actinomycetota; class Actinomycetes; order Actinomycetales; family Actinomycetaceae; genus Pauljensenia. The sequence continues at coordinate 40,116 of CALHID010000243.1, forward strand.
AGCGATCAGATTATGCCAGTCAGTCACTATAACTTCTCCTAATCTCCCAAGGACCGAAGTCCTCATACTCGGAGATAATCATATCAGTGAACACCTGGATACCCTCTTTCGTGACATACACCTGTGGATGCGAGTTTCTACCGTTCTTATAGACACGCCAGATACCAAGCAGTCCTTTGGCCTTTTCCGTAGGCTCGCTAATATGCCGACCCTTCTTCAGGTATCCTTCACGGCGCAGAAACCTAATGACCTTCGTAGAGCCAATACTTGGAATCTCTTTCCTCAGACTCTTACCGAAATCACGCAAGCTAATTTCTTCCATCACATACCATCCACATCAGTAAAGTAATCAGCAAACGGGTTATCGCCAGGCTCAGCAAACTCCATATTAATAGGTGCTGCCTCAGCATCAGATGGACGCAGAACATCCTTTGGCTGTCGAACAGACCTGAAGATGAGAGTCCAGTCAACCGGCATGTAGTCACCGAGCAAGATCATGTCCTTGATCGTCAGGCTCCCGTTCACCAACTTAGTGTGGTAATAGCGTGCGGAAGGCCCACCGATAAGTTCTCCATCTTTCATGACCGACAGGCCCGCATCCTTGAACTGCTTAATCACGAGTTCCCGAACGAAGGCAACACGGGTTTCTACATCCTGTGGGTATTTGCCGCCCATCCGGGTGGCACGGGCCTTAGCCATACGGGCGCGAGCCTCTTCGAGCTTCACAGGGTCAGTAATTTTAGTCATTTTTCACCTCATACTTCTTCAAGAGGTCCGGTCGGAACCCAGACCAGTGTTCCTTAATTTGCGCACCTTCACGCACAACGACGACAGGTGCTTGCTGATAACCAAGTGCGCGGATAAATGCCAGCGCATCTGCGTCTTCCGTTACGTCGGTGCTATTGAACGGCAGTCCAAGCGCCTTCAGCTTGCGGTACGTCGCCGTACACTGCGGGCAATTGGGCTTGGAGTAGACGTTGATGTTCATTCTCAGATAGACCTTCCAGTCGAACCAAAACCACCTTGACCACGCTCACCGGCTTGGACAGGTGGCTGTGCGTAGAGAGCGGATGTGCCCTCTAGCTTGACAATGACAATTTGAGCGACCCTTTCATGTTCTTCGAGAACGACAGGGGTGTCCTTGCTCATGTTCCACAATGGCACGAGGACTTCACCCTCGTAGCCAGCGTCGATGACACCAACACCGTTAGCGAGTAGAAGGCCCTTCTTGCTCAAGGAAGAGCGGGCAAAGACGAGTCCGACAGAGCCGTCAGGAATGTCGAACTTAGCGGGGTAGTAACCTGTCTGCACGAGGATAACTTCACCGGGATGGATAATCACCGGCATCTTCGTAGACAGGTCGAAACCAGCATCGTTATGGTGCTGTCGTACTGGTCTCATTAGTTCTCCTTTCGTTGAGTACAACCATGAGTGCAGCGGCTTTAGCAAACTTCAGTGTGCTTGGTGCTGCAATGCAGTCTGTGATAACTTAGTCGGCTAGTTGGCCGAAGTCTGTTTCTAGGGCGCTATAGTGCTCGTACCATTTGTTGATGTGCTGTCGGCTAATGCCCATGTATGTGTCTGGGTCGCCGCTTGTGACACTAATACGAGAGTCTTTGTCCCAAATATAGTTCAGGTCTTTGAGGTCCGGCACGTGCGGGACTAACTTGTTTGCGTAATTGTTATTCCGGCTCACGTACTGACTCAGACAGATGACGACATCATTGAATCGCGGCTTTGTCTTAGTCTCGCCGTACCACCATTTGTAGATGCTGTCGATGAGCTTTTCTGCTGTTTCGTCTAGTTTCACAGGGTTGAACTTTTTGACGCTGGTTGGCTGCTGCGCAGCCCTGTCAGAGTAACTAAAGCTGCTGCGGCCAACTCGCTTGAGCCACGTTTCCACAACCTTACTTGGGTCTGTCATTGTCCCTCCTTTCTACGCAGTCAATATTAGTACGTGTTAGTGCAGGGTACAAGCGAAACTGGTGTGACCTGTGCCACACTGTGTTTTGGGTAAGACAGAGCGCCAGCACTAAACAGCACTGGCGCTCTGCCCTGTTAGGAAGGAGGCTTCTAGTGTATCACTCAGATATGGTCGTTGCCAAATCGACCGGCACGCCAGGCGAGGTAGCAGGCCAAGGCACCACCACCGATTGCAATAAGTGCAATCACGATAGCCCCAGATGCAGCACCCGTCTTAGCGAGCTTGCCTTGTTCTGGTACGGCAGCCGGGGCAAGCGGCTGAGGCGTAGGGGTCACAGACTGCGGCTCATCCGAAGGGCTGGGTGCCGGAGAAGGCTTCTCAGACGGTGCAGGAGCCGGAGTAGGCTTCTCGGAAGGAGCTGGCGTAGACTCTTCAGAGGGCGCAGGAGTCGGCTTCACAGAAGGCGTAGGCTGCGGGGCAGGCGTAACACTCGGCTCCGGTGCAGGGGCAGGCGTAGAAGGCTCCGGCGTAGGCTTCACAGAACCATCACCATTCGTACCACCATTGCTCTTAACCGTCGCCGTAGCTTCGAGCTTCATACCATTCACCTCAGCATGGTTAGTCGCAGAAGTCTGCCCCTCGGGAACGACAGTATGCTCAGGCGGGTAGACTACACACGTCTTGGACTCGTCAGGAGCCGTGAACTTGATCGTATTCGGGTCGATCTGCGTAGCAGTAACGGTCTCGGTCGTATCCGGGTTCCATGTATCCGACTTCGCGCACTTCACGGTCGTACCCAGCTTCGCGTCAAAGTCCTTCACGGTGTACTCGACACCACCCTTAGCAATCCACTTAATGCCCCAGCTGATAGTCCCATCAGCGTTAGACCACCCGAACTTCACGTTCTCTGGGTTAGCGTATTCATAATGGGCCGGGTTTGCACAATCATTAGTACACTCGCCCGTGCCCTCCTTGTCGCCCCAGACAAGGGTCTTCACGGCCTTACCGTTCAGGGTGATCGTACCCTCGGTGGTGCCAATTGCACCACCCTGAAGGCGAGCGCGTGCCCACCACGTGCCCTTGACGTTCGTCTTGTCCTTGTAGGCTTCAGGAATCTCAGTGACCTTACAGGTCAGCTCTGCCTCGTTGGCTTCACACTCACCGACGACAGACCCATCATCGAGCGTGAACGGGAACGAGGCGTTCCAGACGAACGGGGCCTTACCCTCATTCGGCACCGTCGAGACAGTGAACTGCTGGCCGACAGCCAGCTTCTCCACGGCCCAGGTGCCACCCACGTTGACCTCGGAAGAGGTCTGTCGAGACGAGGACGTGGCCTTTGTGACCTCGGCCTTGATCTCGGTGTTGTCGGCAGCATTGGCAGTAGCAGCAGCCGCAGCAATCATCAGCAGTGCGACACCAGTCGTCGCAAGAAAACGCTTCATATTGAACATTCCTTTCGTAGTTGTTCGGCCTGACAACTTGAGTGTAGCTGACAGGCCGAACAATCCACAACAGATAATCGTGTGACTCTACTCACACATATAGTATCATCCCCCTACCGAGTGTTAGTCGATAGGGGGATGAGTCCTCATGAATTATGAACCCTCATGTAAGGCCGGTACCCGAAAGGACGAACCCCTCAGTTACCTATTCCTGAGATCAGAGGCGCGCTGTCTCAGGCCGACAATCACAGATAATCCATCGGACGATTCTCAAGAATCTCCTGCATCTTATGACCGGGAACGGTGTAGACACCGGGCGAGACGACACCATAGGTCATAGGCTTAATCATCGTCACAGGAGCCTTCTCGACAATGCCTTGGTCGAGAAGGGCAATCAGATCAGTGTCCTTGGTGGTGATCGTGTAGACACCCGTACGGGCCTCCTGGGTAATGGTCGTCTTCATCTCGTCATTCTTAACGACGGACGAGTAGGTACCCTCAAAAGCCTTGCCCAGCTTGACTGCGAGATCAACGATAGACATCGTTACTCCTTGGTTGTCGTTGTTGTTGTTACGAGGCCAGTGTATCAGCCCTGGATGACATCGAAGTCTCCACCAAGTCCCGTAAGGATACTTGCTAGTTCCCTCGTACTGAACTTATCACCCCAAGTACTCATCCAGTATTCCTCGTAATCAGTATTACCTGGGATACCTAACTCAACATAGAGGTAGTAGACACCTTCAACTGAGATTACACAAGGTCCGATAGCACACTGTTTTAGATCGTATTTCGTGCCGTCCTTGTCCCAGACTATAGTGTCAGACTTAGGTTTTTCTTCCTCAAGTTCGACACCCAGCTGAGTGGCGATCTTCTTCAGTAGCCTATCAGCGAGTTCATCAAACTGTTCATCAGTCAGCATTGTTAGCCACCTTCAGCGCCCAGTCGAGTTCTTCATTGAGTTCTTCCTCGTTGCTGCACCACTGTGCTGCCTTAAGGACATCCTGTAGAAACTCCTCCCAGAAGCGCTCATCCGAAAGCCAAGTGTATTCCTTATTTTCTTCAATAAGCTCTGTTGGTTCCTTGAACTCAGCGTCATGCAACCAAGCAGTGAACACAGGAAGATTGATGTCAATGGTCGTAAGGTGCCCCCAGTCGGACCACCAGCCCTCGATAGTATAGCTATCACCGAAACTGGTGGTAAAGGTGTACTCAGGATGGTCGAGCATACCTGTATACATACACATATTGCACGAACCGTCAGTGTCTTCGTAAGTGTTTGAGTCGAAGTTAGTAAGTCGTAGCTTCATTTTGTTTCTCCTTTTATTAGAACTTGTGGACAGTGATTAGGAAATCATCGTCATCCTCGTGTTCGCGGATGAGGTTTGCAAGGGATTCTGAGCTGAAGTGTTTACCAGCAGACGAAACGAACAAACCTGCCATTGGGCCAACACAATCGGCTCTAATGCCCATGAAGATCACTCCACAACCATTGTCAATAACACAATTTGTCTTGACGAGTTCAGACAGATCATGAACGACACCATCCTTGTCCACGATCTCAGTGTTGCTTAGTTCTTCAATAGGTTTGATACCCAGGATGTCTACCAGCTCCGCAATCTTGCGGAAGGCTTCTCTCGTCTCAGCATCAAATCGAATAATAGTCATTTTTGTTTCTCCTTTCTGTCGTGCTGCCACAGGACTCGAACCTGCCCCTCTGAGACTTTCCCAGTGTGCTCACCACATAACACTAAGCAGCTTGTTACCTGACCAGGGCAACCCAGCCGTTCGATGAGGGTGTCTTGGTCGAGACACTTTGTGCTATCGAGCAACCTCATCGTCAAGCGCTCCCAGACTAGGACTCGAACCTAGTCCGACAGGGCCAAAACCTGCCGTGCTACCATTACACTATCTGGGATTAAACCCAGGTAGTCCCGGAGGACACCTGGGAACTAGGTGTTACACATGTGCAACGTCGGAATGGTGAGACTCGAACTCACGACCCCCTGGTCCCAAACCAGGTGCGCTACCTACTGCGCTACATTCCGTTAGAAGGGGTGCTGTTGACTGACGAAACAAAAACCATCACACAAAAATTGTCAGTCCTAGGGTGCTACCCCGCACGTGACCCCCGTCACGGCAACCGGCACGTCCGCTTGATCAGAGCGGCAGGCGGCTATGGCCTAATCATCCAGCATCGTCCGGTGCTTGGTGGTCCCCTCGGTGAGAATCGAACTCACACTCCTTTCGGAACTCGATTTTGAGTCGAGCGCGTCTGCCTGTTCCGCCACAAGGGGTGTGCCTCTGAGTCGCGGCGACGATTGTTAGTTGAACTCTCAGAGGCTATTCAGTTATGATGTGTTCAGTATAGAGTCAACGTTTCTGAGCTGACAACTCCATACTAAGTGATGTGTGTCACGGCTTGTAGTACACGGCCACACGACGGCTACCCGTCATCATGCCGACAGGCAGGAACCCGAAAAGCTGAGTGCTTGTGTAGAACTCTTCCAAGGTACATGCACACCAACCGCTCGAAGTACGGACGTAGGTTTCCAGCGACCCACCGAGAACAGTGCCCAGAGTGTAGTTCTCAAGGTCAGTAGGGGACTTGATTGACTCGAACTGCATCATTCCAACCCAGGGTCGATGACAGTAGCGATATAGTCGTTATCCTCGTACTCGTTGATGAGTTCATTAACAAGGTCGAGATCGCTCCACAGCTTCTTAGGGACTGCTGGGGCAGTACGAACCCAGTAACCGTCATTGACCTTCAGGAATGGGCCAAGAGTACCCGAGATAACGACACTGCCTCGGTCTGTGATCGCCGCGAAGTCCACACAGGATTCGACATCCCCGACATTGCCTAGCCCGTTTGCCTCTACGAACCACACCTTTAGCTTAGTAATAGGCATATTACGCAGCTTCATGTAGTTCGTCTGTGTTTCGTTGTAGAGCTTAGTAAACTCGTTGTTAGCCATTATTTTCCTCCTTACTAAGTTCGATCAGCGCTTCAGCGTATGACTTCACCTTGAACCAATCCTTGTCTTCCCTCTCGCCGGGTCGTTCGCAAGGGTGCAGAGGTTCAATGCTATCGTTGTAGCACTTCTTAGCAACTGTGTAAATAGCCTTTACGAATTGCAGTTCACCGCTGTTCATTACTCTTCTCCTTCTTTCAGTTCAGAATATTTCCAATGACCGATGTTTCCGTACGTAAACTCGATGATGCAATCTTCACGCTTACGTCGATGTGAAGCCCTATGGCTCGCAATACCCAGGTAGTTAAACTCCCTATCACAGGTATAGCAATAGCAGTCCTTAGTCACCCGTGCTCGCATCAGTCCTGCATCTCCACAAAAACTTCATCCGTTTCTGGGTACCAGTAAATATTGACACAGTGTTCATCACCATCAAGCATCACGTCAGCGCTGATGCTAACAAAGGGAGGCTCGTCGGTATCAAACACAGTACCTACAAGTCCAGTAATCATTTTGTTCTCCTTTCAATTGCTGATGTATTTATACTAATGTGCTCTGCCCACACCTGTCAACAAGTAACAGCGTGACATGTACCACATCATCGTGGGGACAAAATAAGACCCCTGTGCCTCAAGCCAAGCACAGGGGTTTTATCGGATCAGAGATCCATCAACTGGTAATGACCAGTCTAGCACATCAACAAGAGAGTGTGCAACTCTAGTTGAGTGTGATGTGGCTCATGATTGCCAATAAATTGGACTCAAAGCAGCAAGAATGGTAAGCACCATGAGTGCATAGAAGTTCCACTCGCTACACAAGTCCTTAATACGAGCAACAAAGATGAGGGCAGCGACAAACGCACAGAATACAAGCCAAACAATAGTCACACTTCCACCTCCGTAATCTGACCTGCCAACGAGTCAGCGACATCATAAGGGGTTTCACCCTTGCCGGGATACATGTCATCGAGAGCGTCAGAAGTCAACTTCCAACCGTCCCAATTATCACCGTTCACCCAGTCACAGACTTCGTAAGCAATGCTTTTCTCTAGCAGCTCCATCAGCTTACTATTAGTGATGATGAACCTACTATCACCGACGTACTTGATTCCATCAATCACGGTAGCACCTTCCATCCTTCGCCGTCTCCAATCTCCTTTTTCAACTCTTCATCAGAGTGTGCTTGATTAGTCCACAAGTCCTTCGCGTGGACCCAGTAGTCTTCCATGTCTTCACCGATGGACTTTAGATAACGAACGTCATCAGGACTAATCAGCACAGCTCCGGGTGCAAGCCGATGGAACGGAATAGTCAACTCACTGAAATTGATAATCATTCTCGATTCTCCTTTGCTTCAACAAGATGGTACTTCGCAACCGCGTAGTCATCCTTCTCATCACATGCGAACTGACCAATACGGCCAATGCCACCCCAACCCATCTTCTCAGACAGGTAGGCGTGGACGATCTTGTACTTACGGCCACTACCAGTCTTGATGCTGCCTGTCTTCTTATTGAAAATCACGTAGATTTCCTTAGCAGGTTCAATCATCAGTTCTCATCTCCGCTCGTCTGAAGGTCGATGTCCGGCAGCAGTTCTTCAGGACGGAACGCAACCTTATAGTGGAACGTATCAACATTAGAGCCGTCCATCTGCTCCACGAAGTACGTCACATTATCCGAGATACCCAGATAGTGCTTCTTGTACTCACTGTCGCCAGTCTTGCAGGTGACTTCAAGCTGGTTGTCTTCCCTGTCCTTCGTGATCGAGCACAAACCCTCGATGCTCAACAGGTACTTGTCCGTAATGCCATTGACGAACACAATGCGTCGCATCACCTTGAAGTTGTCGCTCTCGTAGCTGATGTTACGCGAGGCCGTATCAGCGGCATTGCACGCAGCCAGTGAAAGCGCCGCAGCAACAGCAACGACAGACCCGATAATCTTACTCTTCTTCATCATTTCTCCTTAGACGTGAACACCATAGTAAAAGACACAACCAGCAAGGCAAGCAAGAGACACACAGAGCATAATCGTGCCAGCCGCAACAACCTTAGCGCCCCAATTGTAGACCTCATCGAGCATCATTCCGAGAAGTGCCACTGCAAAGCCGAGGATAAGCAGTCCAACAGCAAAAGTCAACATTACTTCTCATCTCCCTTCTTCGTAAACAGTTTCATAAAGTCGTGATCGTCTTGGTATTCCTTCAAGAAGATATTGTTCGCAACAGCCAGCAAACCAATAGGCTTGAGGTTGTTCTCCACATCAAGGAAGAAGTTACGGTACTTGATAAACCGACCGTCCAGAACCGTCTCACCGTTCACAGTATCCCTGCACTTTTGCAGTGCATTGTTGTGTCGCTCGGCAATGTCGTTGATCTCTGGTTGACGGAAAGCGACAGACATTGCCTCCTTCTTCAAGTGGTTATCGCCCTGGATAGTGCAAACAAAATCTACTTGATCTTCACTACAGAACCCACCATTAGACGGGATAAACCAATCATCATAGGTCTTTACAAAGCTGAACGTGCCAACATCAAAGAACTCAAGATCGACAATCCAACCGGCAGGAAGTTCATCCAGAGCAGCTTCAAGCACCTCTGTATTATGAACCAGATCAATATGGTCCGTATCAACTGAAACAATCATTTTGCTTCCAACCTTTCATAGCGTTCCATACTGTCAAAACCATCGAGTATGCCAAGAATACGCGGATGTTTGCTAAATCTTGAGAGATGTTCTATATCAGGATTGCCAGCAACACCCTCAAAGAACCCGAGGATGTAGTCATCGGCCCACTTCCTGTACTCGGCAGCGCCCCGAATGTCCGCATCCAAAACACGGTTCTTCAACATGGCATCATAGCCATACTTATCTGAGAGGCCAACCCTCCACACGTACTTCAGAAGAGTGATGGTGTCTTCTTCACCGACAATCGTGAGCTTACCTGTGTATGCATCAGATGCTAGGCACGTCAGGCAACCGTACATCTCAGCAATGCTCTTCAATGCCTCGTTGATAGCCCTTGCGTCCGAGTGATCTCGGTAAATCGCGTAGTACTCTGCCTGGCCTGGGCGCTTGTACTCGACACCGCACTCGTCCTTCAGCACATCATTGCCAAGAACAAAATCGCCTCTACGGAAGAGCCACGCTGCCGATTCAATAGGGTGCCTCATTATGCCTCCATCAATTCGTATTTCTCAAAATAGAACAACTTATTGTATTTGTTCGTTAGCCACTCTACTTCAGACTGAGCTTCAATAGGGTCATCTACCACCCCAAAGAAGCTATCATCTTCGTTAAAGATGACACAAATGCTCCAAGGTGCTTCGTACATTATCAACCCTCCACAAACTTCACAAGAAGGCTAATAAGAAGAATGACGCAGCCAGCGTCCAACACAGCGTTAATCGTGTGGTTTTGGTCCCGCTTCGGGCCATTACGAAACATCTTCGCGTTAATAGCCCATATAGCGAACCACGCACAAACGATAACAATTTGCGCAATAGTAAACATTATGCTGCCACCTCCAATACGATTTGCACCACATAAGTAACAAAGACGATAAACGCGGAAACAGAAGCCAAAACATCAGGCCAGATTCTAATGTCCATATCCAACTTATGCTTGAACCGTGCAAGTAGCGCGAAAGCGACACTAACTCCGGCCCAGACGACAGCTAGGACAAGATGAAAAGCGATCATTACCAACTCTCCTTTCGGTAGTAACCTGTTGAGTAACAGGATCAACCTCAATGTTTAGAATATGACTATGAGGGTGCTCTTTTAGGGGTATTTCAATTTCGACCTCAAAAGGCTTCGTTTCATCCCAAACCTTTTTCAGCTCCGTATAAATAGCAATACCTTGAGACAGTGGCAAGTCGTAGAACAATCTTTGTATACCCCAAGGCGCAAACTCAAAGTCCCACTCATGCCTTGTTAGCTTAGGCATGTCAGTACCCCTTATGAAGCAGGAACACATGATCGAGATGAAGCAGGATACTCACGAACATCTCATCGTGGGTACGATCACCCCCGTAACCACTCACCCATCCGTCGTTACGTAGCATCCATTCGACACCACCGATCACGATGATGGACCCTGCAACCATGTCACGTACGTCTTCAGGTGTGGTGATCGTAATACCTGTGTACTTACCGCTCTGGTCGTTCAGCTTAAAAGGCTCTTCGTTGTTATGCAGCACTTTGTGCAGACCAACCTTCGCGGTGTTAACCTCAAAAAGAGCTTCTTCTAGGTCAGAGTATGCCTTCGTGTACCCTGCCAGTGTTTCCTCAATGTTCATGGTTAAAACCTCCTAAAGTTTGTTGTCGTATAAAAGACACGGTGCCCGAAGTCTACGACCTCATAGTTGTATTCTCGACAGACCTGTTCCATAGCATCTTCACTGTAGTAATTGCCCTTGTTGTCCAGCCAGTAGTACGTCAGCTCACCAAGGACCAGGAAGAAGGACTTGTGTAGTCGTTCGACACGGATGCAGGCACCACTACTGAGGTTGCGTAGAACTGACATCATTAGTACCCTACAACCCTTCCTACACCATCAATAATCAATCCAAGCCCTAAAAGGAACAATGACAGTGCAGCCATACCGACAGCCACGGCCAAGACCTTATCAGTTATGTAATCGTAGCCAGGGTCCCACACTTCGTAAGCGATAACCGCCAGGATAAGCGTGACAGAAAAACATAGCACGCTTGCCACAATAAGACCAATCCCTACTCCCATGTCACAACCCCTCATGCACAATCCTCGGCTTGACAAACTGCTCGCGCATAAGTTCAGCAAACTGCTCGTGCGAGTATGCCTCTCCAATGTAT
>CALHID010000244.1 GCA_938030835.1 uncultured Actinomyces sp.
AGTCTAGGTTCGAATCCTAGGGGCGGAGCTCAGGATGAGCGCGCGTGAAAGGGCGACATGGCTACTCCCACAGCAGTGATTGTTCTGGCCGCCGGCGCCGGAACCCGAATGAAGTCTTCCCTTCCCAAGGTTGTTCATCCAGTCGTCGGGCGTTCGATGATTGGTCATGCGTTGCACGCAGCTGCAGGGACTCACCCCGATCATCTTGTTGCGGTTGTTCGTCACCAGCGTGAACTCGTCGCTGCTGAAATCCTGCGCAATAACCCCGATGTGATCATTGCAGACCAGGACGATATTCCCGGAACCGGTCGTGCGGTGCAATGTGCTCTTGATGAACTTTTGCGCCGCGGTCATAGTCTTTCGGGCACGATCTTGGTGACCTACGGCGATGTCCCCATGCTTGATGCCGACACCCTGAATGCTCTTGTTCGCTCTCATGACGAGCGCGGTGCAACAGTGTCAGTGCTGACGACAATTGTTGATGATCCCACCGGCTACGGGCGGATCATCCGTGATGATGCCAGCGGCGATGTCTGCCGGATTGTCGAACAAAAAGATGCATCCGAAGCAGAGCGTCAGATCCGCGAAATCAACGCTGGGATCTACGCATTTGATGGTGAGTTCCTTCGCGACGCATTGATGCACGTTGGAACCAATAACAATCAGGGTGAGGTTTACCTCACGGATGTTCTTGCTCAGGCATACCAAGCGGACCGCGTAACAAACGGTGTCATTCTTGACGATCAGTGGATGGCGCAGGGCTGCAATGACCGGATCCAGCTTGCCGAATTGGCCGCAGAAATGAACCGTAGGATCTGCGTGGAACATATGCGTTCAGGCGTTTCCATTGTGGATCCCTCAAGCACGTGGATCGAATGCGATGTCCGCATCGATGCGGATACAACGATCTATCCCAATACTGTTCTGCGCGGTCGTACCGAGATCGCCACGGGCTGCGAAATTGGCCCGGGAGCAACACTGACGAATGCGCAGGTCGGGCCGGGGTGCCGAGTGCCTGCCGCCTGGGTCAGTAACACACGCCTAGAAGGCGATACGATAGTAACGCCTTTTACTTCGATCGAACGGTGAATAAGGATACTGCTCGACGAAAAAAGTCCGCATAAACGGGAGGGACATACCGCATGACGGGGCTGGTAACCAGCGGTGAAAAGCGTCTGGTTCTTGTATCGGGTCGAGCACACATTGAACTCGCCCAGCAGGTTGGCGAAGAGTTGGGTTGCGGAGTCTCTCCGACAACCGCGTATGACTTCGCCAGTGGGGAAACCTACGTTCGTTTTAACGAATCAGTACGTGGTGCGGATGTCTTCGTCCTGCAATCGCATACCGGTGAAGTGAATAAGTGGCTCATGGAACAGCTCTTGATGATCGATGCAGCGAAGCGAGCATCGGCCAAGCGTATTACCGCAGTCGCTCCCTATTACCCCTACGCGCGCCAGGATAAGAAACACCTGGGGCGCGAACCTATTTCTGCCCGCCTTATTGCTGATCTGTACAAGACAGCAGGTGCGGATCGCATCATGAGCGTTGACCTGCACGCTTCGCAGGAACAGGGCTTCTTCGATGGTCCGGTTGACCACCTCTG
>CALHID010000245.1 GCA_938030835.1 uncultured Actinomyces sp.
GTACGGAGTGACGATGCGTGCGCGTGCGCTGGTTATGACCGCGCAGGAGCTAGAACGCGCTGCCTCCCGAGCGCGCATCGGGGAGTTGGACTGAGTTTTCCTTTGTGAGACCGTGGGGAATAGGAACCGCGAATTCCTCGTTGATAGCGTCGTTGCCCCAGTTTGGTTACACGTCTTAGGGGGGGTTCTCATGACAACCATTGCAATTCTTGGTGGAACAGGTTACGCGGGATCGCATATTGCCGCCGAGGCGCTTTCTCGTGGATTCAACGTAGTTTCGTGGTCGCGTTCGCGTCCCTCGGAGCCAATCGAAGGCGTGACCTACAACCACGGTGACCTTCTTGATGAGGATGTCCTCCGCAGTGTTGTCGATGGTGCGGATGTCGTCGTTGGTGCACTTTCGCCTCGAGGTGCCTTGGACGGCTCTCTTCGCTTCCTCTACTCGCAAGTTGCGGACCTCGCTCAGAAGGCTGGAGTTCGCTTGGGGATCGTCGGTGGCGCCGGATCGTTGCGTGTTGAAGAGGGCGGTCGCACCCTTGCTTCGCTTCCGGACTTCCCCGAGGAATTCCGTTCCGAGGCCGGCCAACTTGCCGCAGTCCTCGAAGATTTGCGCTCGCGAAGCGATGATCTTCAGTGGTTCTTCGTTTCTCCTGCGGGTAATTTTGGTTCATACAATCCCGGAACCCATACCGGGCACTTCCGTCTTGGTGGCGATGTTTTGCTCACCGACGAGAACGGGGTTTCCGATATCTCTGGAGCGGACTTTGCCCAGGCCTTTGTCGACGAGATTGAGACGCCTACTCACACGGGACAGCGTTTCACTGTCGCCTACTAGATCAGAAATCTGAGAAGAGCGTGGGTGCGGGTTTCAAGCCCGCACCCACGCTCACTCTAGGTTAGGGTTAATAACGTGACACCCAGCCCTCAGCCCATGCCCCCGATGCGCCTTATTCGCGCAGGCGGCGCCCTTGTGTGGCGCTTACGCCACCCGGGTCGTCAGGTCCTCCCAGGAGATGTGCTTGACGAGGCTGAGATCGAAGTTCTGCTGGTCCATCGCCCCCAGTATCACGATTGGTCGTGGCCAAAAGGCAAGATTGAGGGACGAGAGACCATTCCCGTTGCGGCTGTGCGTGAGGTTGAGGAAGAAACCGGTCACGTCATCAGCCTCGGCGCACCTCTAACGACTCAGCGCTACCGCCTCGGCTCAGGGCAGACCAAGGAGGTTCGCTACTGGGTAGGAACCCTCATGGAGGATGATTCCCGGTCCGATGGTGGCCTCGTCCACCTACGCAAGCCGGTCCATCGTGCCCCCGCGCGCGAAATTGACCAGGCGCGATGGACGTCTCCTTCGCGCGCTCACGATCTTCTCACTCGTCGTGGAGATCGTCGTCTACTCAACGAGCTTCTGATGCGAGGCCGAAGTGGCGAGCTTGTGACGACTCCTTTGGCTATGTTGCCCCATGCGCGTGCACTTCCAGCCCAGCATTGGGAGGGCGATGACGACGCGCGTCCTCTGTCGCGTACCGGGGTCCGCGAGGCACTTGAACTGGTAGACCTGCTGTCTGCATACGGGATTCGTCGAGCGATGGCGACCTCTTCCGCGCGGACTCGGCAGACGCTGGGGCCGTGGGCTGCGCTCGCGGGAGTTTCGATCGATACTCTTCCCTCACCCGATGGCGTGGATTCTTCCGCTGACGAGGCCTTTGTACGTGCGCTTTTGGCGGACGGTGAACCGCGAGTTCTGTGCACGCCACGCACTATGCTTCCGGGCCTTTTTGATGTTTTTCGTCAATTCACTCCATCTGGTGTGAGGATGAATTTCCCGCTTGATGCCAGGGAGCTTTCCGCGTCTGAGATGGTCATTTTGCACACTCTTCCGGAGGGGAACAGGGTGCGTGTGATCGACATTGAGCGTCACGCACCTCGAGTTGCCGACTAGCTGTTAGCTGGTGCTAGTACGCCGAATCGCGAACAGAACCGCGAAGGGTTTGATCGCCGTTCGCAGCGGCAAGACACACGATCTGTCGGTCGCCCCGCTCCCATGACTCTCGACTGGGAGTCATCCAAATGAGGTCAAGGGCCGAGTCTTCGACACCGCTTCCTACGTAGGGTGTGAAGTCTTTTTCGCATTCGCGTCGTGCTTCCGACTCAAGTTGTGCGGCCTCGGGAAATTCTGATCCCCCAACAGCGGGAAGGGCAAAAACCTCAGCCTGGTGAGGGCGCGAGCAGGAAACAGTTTCCAAAGAGTACGCGCTGGTTGAGGTTGGGATCTGAACGCAGGCTCCGACAGAAAGCCGCATGACAGAAGAAAAACCGCACCCGCTGAGTGTGCTTGCCCCGAAGAAAAGGGCAAGCACACCACAGCAGGTGCGAATGAATGATGCTTTCACTGAATTGGGGCCTCAGACTCCAACGATCAGTGCGCAAACCCAATAGACAACCGCAGAAACTGCGGCAGCTGCGGGTAGGGTCAAGAACCAGGCGGTCACGATCGATCCCGCAACGCCCCAACGCACTGCTGAGAAACGTTTTGTGCACCCAACGCCCATGATCGAGGTCGAAACAACCTGAGTTGTCGAGATCGGAGCGTGGACGACGTAGGAGCACAGGTAGAGGATCGAGGAGGACACGGCCTCGGAAACGAAACCACGGGCGGGATCAAGGTCGATGATCTTACGGCCGATGGTTCGCATAATTCGGCCACCACCAGCCATGGTGCCCAAGGAGATCGCAAGAGCTCCCGAGATCTTGACCCACATCGGGACGGTCATATCGCCGGTGATGGGATCGTAGATCTGGTGGGTCTCGCCGTAGCCACCGGCCAGAAGGGCCATGACAATGATGCCCATGGTCTTCTGCGCATCTTGGATGCCGTGGCCAAGGGCCATCGCGGCTGAGGAGAAGCGCTGCGCGGCACGGAAACGACGCATGGTGTGGTGGTACTGCGCGTTACGTAGTAGGAAAAGCACGATGCGCATGACGATGTAGCCGACGATGAAGCCAATGATGGGGGAAGCGAACATCGGGATGATGACCGACTTGACGATACCCCACCAGTAGACGGCGGTACCGCTC
>CALHID010000246.1 GCA_938030835.1 uncultured Actinomyces sp.
TCGAGCCTTTCACTCCTGAAGAAGCACGCGAAATGCTCAGTACTCTGACGCATGAAGCAGACAACGCCGAACTGGCTGAGTACGCATCAGGCCCTGATGTGATGGTTCAAATCCGCACCATCACTCACCTCACAGGCGGCGTGCCACGAGTGTGGGCAATACTTGGCAGCGCTCTGGACGCCGCTGACTTTGAAGGCCTCAGCACACTGCTCCTCGCTCGGATTGACGCTTTCACCCCGTATTACCAGGAACAACTGGCTCAGCTCTCCCCTCTGCAGCGCCTCGTCATGGCGGAACTCGTAGCAGCCAATCACCCATTGCCCGTGAAAGATCTTGCTGAGCGCGTGGGTTCGGAGCAGCGCACCGTCGCCAAAGCCATCAGCGATCTCAGCGAACGAGGGTGGACGAAACCCGTTTCTACTGTTTTCACGGATCTACTTGACCAGCGCCGTAGCTACTACGACTTCGCAGACCCTCTTGCCCGACTGGTGCTTCAGCTCAAGGATTCAGACACGCTATTGTTACCTTCGATAGTGCATTTCCTTGAGACATGGTTTGGCACCGAAGGACTGACCGCTTCTTCCTCGTTTGAATTGCTTGGAGAGGTCGAAGATGCACTTGCATCGGCTGCACAGGGGGACGCGGAGCCGATGATGGCACTCCCCAGCACCGCGCGCGAGGCGATCGAAACCAAAGTGCGTGATGTGGAGGGGATTTCCTCGGCACGCCTGAATCTCCTTGCGAAAGCCGCGAAAGGGGCAGATCTTCTTCCCTCCAAAGACATCATCGAATGGCTCGCCCGCGCGGAACGTCTTGACCACGAGCTGCAATCCCCCCAAAGCCGGCTCACGTTGGTACGTTGGCTTGCCGCCTCACATCGCTTTGAGGAGGCCGAGGCCGCCTTGGGGACAATTACTTCCGCACAGGAGGCTCAGGAAGGCGCGCGGGCACTGAGCGACGCTCACCAAGCCCGCAACTAGCCCATCTAAAGCCAGCCCAAGACGAAACTACTTGTTCTCGGTAGAGTCCGGTAATGCCTCGGCAATTTGCTCGGCAAAGGTAGCAATTTTCACTGAACCCTTATCACCCTCACCTTGCACGCGTACAGATACTTCGCCTTCCTGGGCTTCCTTTTCCCCGACGATAAGCATGTAGGGGATACGCTTGAGCTCATTGTCACGTATCTTACGACCAATCTTCTCGTTGCGATCGTCCATGATAGAACGTACGTCGTGTGCATCGAAGTAGGCTTTCACCTTACGAGCATAGTCGTTATACTTCTCAGAGATAGGTAGGATGGCCACTTGGTCAGGTG
>CALHID010000247.1 GCA_938030835.1 uncultured Actinomyces sp.
GGGCTGCTGTCGCGTGGTTTTTCGACTGGCTGGGAAGATCGAATACGTCGCTTGCCAACGACACGCCTGTCGTAAGGAGAGCGATGAAGGAAATGATGAGGTTTGCTGCTTGCTCCGATCCTATTGCGCTAGCGAATGAGATAAGGAACGTAGTGGCACTCACAGCTGTCAGAACGATACTTGCCCGTTTACGCCAGCGTTCGATGCAATCAATCCTGTCAGCTTCTTTCTCATGAGCTTTGTAGGTGTAGAGAATCCTGTCACGGCGATCTTCCAGGAGCGCAAGTTGACGCATATCGCTGCTGTGGTTTTCATTGGTCACTCTGTCGTCCTTGCCTATCTTCGTGATGGTTACTGCTGAAAGGCCGGTTGTGGTACCTAGGTCTTATTTTGGTTATGTCTTTGTTGATGAGAAACTTCCACAAGGGATTGAACGTGATGTTCAGTGGTGCGGGCTTCTCCTTCAATGTGAAGGTTGTCTGTTTCGGGCTTCTATGTGAAGCCGTAGAGGGCTTCATTGTCGTCGAGCTTTTTGGTCAACGGCAACACGTCATAAGTTGTAACGGGTATCATGGATTTGAGTGGCAGCTGGTTAATTGCGGTCAACAGATCGAAGGTTTTTGCGCCGAGCCCGAGTGAAGCCAACTCAGAACCGATAGTTTCTAAAGCTTTCAGTGTGTCGTTGTTTACTCGCACAATCTTTCGAAAAAAAGAACGAAGTCGCAATGTTTTGTGGGCCAGTTCGTCCTCTTCGATGGACATTATTGTTTGGAAGATAGGATTTCCGGATGTGTCTCTTAGAGAAGAAAACCCTTCCCCTAATCCTCCAAGGCCGGCAAAAAGATCGATTACAGGGATCATGCTCGGTGTTCCTCCCTAGAGTGTTTGGTAAGTGGCGACGGGATGAAACACATAGAAGTCTGAATTCGCAGTGAGGGCGAGCATGGTAAAAATTCTAGACTAGGGGTTTGACTCTTTGGTTGTTATACGGAGAATTCTATGAACTGTGATCCGATCGGTGCACGTTTTACTGGTCTATCTTGGAATCAATCTGCGCTGTTTGAACACGGATGTGTTCTCTAAAATCAGCCCCAAACACCTCCGCCGCATTCTGGCAATTTACGCCATCAGCCCCGTGCCACCAGTTCACGGGATACGACAGGCTCTGCCTGAGGTCACCGGTGTCGCGCTCGAGTGGGGGAGTGAATGAATGCAGAAAACCGGGGTGTCCTGGCGCCTCGAGAATCCCGCAGATCCCCAGGGTCTCAACAATCCCAACGGCCTCGGCCTGGTTGCAGGGAAGTAACTTCGCGGTGCGGATAGCGGTCGCCAAGGCAGTGCCACTGGCCTCGTCCTCCATGGAATCAGCCAGCTCCAAGATCGAGCGCAAAATTTCCACATCGACATTGCTCGCAGCCCGACGCTCCATCAGTGCGAACTGCTCCAAGTAAACAATCGGTTTCCCGATCGTCCCCCAAATACCGCCACCCTTGTGCTTCACCCAGTTAAAGAAGATGCCCGTCAGCTTCTCCGGAACCTCCTGAGTCTGGCCTCGATCAAAAGAAAACCAACTGCGCGCATACACGAAGGAGGCCAAAATATATCGGTAATCAACGTTGCGCGAGGACAAGCTATATAAAAACGCCTGCACCGCATCCTCTAATGACACAGCATCGAAACAACGCGTCAGGACATCAATCGCCTGGTCATGAGTAATAGGCTGGTCCTCAACAACGACGCCCATCTTCCGGGCATAAGCGGCTCTTCCGAGTTGAGTGTGGGTGACCGGGTGTTGAGCGGGGGTTGCGGGTAG
>CALHID010000248.1 GCA_938030835.1 uncultured Actinomyces sp.
CAAGGACGAAGACGGCAACTTCATGTGGCCCGGATTCGGCGACAACGCTCGTGTTCTGGACTGGATCGTTCGCCGCGCAGCCGGCGAGGTCGAGGCAATCGACGGCGTCACCGGTCGCTACCCGCACTTCGAGGACTTCAACCTTGAAGGCCTGGACATCGACGAAGCCAAGTGGGCAAAGCTCTTCGAGATTGACCCCGATGCTTGGGCGGCAGAGATGGACGACACCGAAGAATACTTCTCGCAGTTCGGCGACAAGCTCCCCGCAGCTATCACCGAGCAGCTCGCGAAGTTCCGTGCACGCATCGCTGCTGCAAAGCAGGCCTGATAGCTTCTAGCTAGCACTCAATAGGCGGGCGGGTCCCCACAGTGGGGCCGCCCGCCTATGTTTGTCTTTCCGTGATGTTTTAGAGTAGAAGATACGTGCGCATATTGGGCGCCCGCATGGGGAGGCGAATTGGCTGTTAAACGATGGACGACGGTTAACGGATACGAGTGGGCGGTACTCGAGCCGTCAGCGGGGAATCCGGATGATCTGTGGATGTGTTTGACGCTGGCGTATGGAACCTTCAACGTTGCCCCCGAGGAGATCGGTGCCCTTCATGTGCTCATGGAGTCCATTGGCACCGAGCTCAAGCGTCCAGTTGAATATGCGCCCGGTCAGTTTGCGTCCGCTCAGGTTGAATTAGCAAGCTTCCTTTCGGAAATTGATATCCGCGTACATGGACCGCGCGAAATCGTCCGCCAAGCGTGGTTGCGTCTGCCGGCTTGCTTTGAAAACCCCGAGGGGATGCTTCCTTCCGCGGGACATGCGGATGCCTCTGATATGTGGGTATCCGAAGTGGCCAATCGTGCAGGTATTTCCGAGGCCCTGCTTGCTATTTTCCGTCCAGATACCGTCACTTTCGAGGCCGAAAAGTACTTTCCCGCGGCTTGTGAACTTGCGCGCCGGATCTCGCCTTTTGAAGCCCGCTACCCCTGTGTTTTTGTGACGACAGAGCCTGACTTCTTGGGACTGGGCTTTGATCGTGCACCAGATTCTTTGGACTTGGATGACCTTCTAGCAGTAAATACCGTTACGCCGCGTGACCAGTATCAGCCGGGTAGCCAGTGGCAGGGTGGAACAAACTACCTTTTTTCTTATGCTGTTCCAATGACGCGCGCAGGCCTTGCGGCACGCTGGGCAATAGCCATTGACGCGACGAATGTTCTGCGAGCGATGAATTCGCGTTACTCGGACATCAAAGTATCAAGCGCTGCTTACTCTGTTGCTCCAGAACTCATTGGAATGATCCGTTTCAAAGAGATGGACATGTATTGGGATGCACGTCGTTTCCTTGATCAATTCTTTAAACCGGGGCGCAAGCTAACGGTCGATCTTTCCAAAATTATTGAGCGCTTTGCAGATGATGAGAATCTTGAGGTTTCGCAGCACTTGCACCGGATCAATGACACCAGTGTGCCGACCCCAGCAGAGGTCCGCGACATCATCGACCGAGCAATCGCGAGCGCCCACATCGCATACGATGTGGCATCGCCTCAGCTGCTACAGCGTTATCCGCTTCTTACCGCAGCGAAGTCTACCTACGACCACTTTCCGCTCTATAAGGGGTATCCCGAGCCGGCTCCTTCGATTCCGTATCCCTCAGCAGAGGGGACAGACCTTTTGTCAAGCGTTCCTGAAAACCTCAGCGGATACTCGATGATTCTGCCTCATCACCTCATGGTCTCCAGTGACAGGTTGGTCGCGCAGTGGTTTGATCCATTACGGGAGGGTGATCCGACTTTAGTGACCCGTCGCGTTGAAATTACCATTGCAAACGTTGCGGTACTTCTTCGTACGGGGAAGGCTTACATCCTTCTTGATCAGGATGGGACCTTCTTACCGCTCTATCCCAAAGCTTTTATCAGCCCGGAGTCACTGGTCATCTTCGACTCATTGCTCGGGCATCTTCAAGAAAATATTCCAACTCTGACTATTGATTCGCTTTTCGATCAGGAAATTGAACTGGTTGATAGCTTTAACCAATACGGTCCCCGGGGGATTGAACAGGGCGCTATAAAGCCGCTGCCCGACTACATCACGCACTTGGACACTGTAAGTCTGTGGCGCAAAAACGCTCCGGAAATGGAGGAGGCCTGGCGTAATCCCGGTGGAACTCCCGCAGACAATACTCTTTCCACCGAGGCCTACGGGTACGAATCACAAGCTGCGGCGCGAAAGAAGAAGCGTGCAGGATGGATTCTTGCGGTGATTTTCATGCTGGTTTTCGGGATTATTCGCGCCTGCGCACACACGACAATCAAGGGGTCTAATACCCCAACGGTGACGCATATTCCCACCATTTCGGTCACCATGCCCAGTTTTTCCGTGCCTCCAATTACCCTGCCCACGCCCAGTAGCACTCAGTGATTTGGGAAGGGCCGCTGACTAACGGGCCTGAATGCTCCTCTAAAAAACAGTAAGATATTAGTAATTATTCAATGAGCCAGGAGTTTCCTGAATGTCCACTTATCTCACCGATGATGAGCTCAAACGCAGCAAAGAGCTCCTGGACCGTATCCAGAAGATCTTCTCAGAGCGCGTTGTCGGCCAAGAAAACCTTCGCGAAACCCTGATTGTTGGCCTGTTGGCTCAGGGACACATCCTGATGGAATCTGTCCCCGGTTTGGCAAAGACGACCGCCGCTCAAACTATTGCGCAGGCAATTTCAGGTTCATTCCACCGCATTCAGTGCACCCCGGACCTGATGCCGAACGATATTGTTGGTACGCGTATCTGGAACCAGGCCGAAAATGAAATGACAACGGAACTGGGTCCCGTTCACGCCAATATCGTGCTTCTGGATGAAATCAACCGTTCATCGGCAAAGACCCAATCTGCCATGCTCGAGGCCATGCAGGAAGGGCAGACCACCATTGGTGGAATTGTCTATCCGCTGCCCAAGCCCTTCATGGTGATGGCAACTCAGAACCCCATTGAAGAAGAAGGAACCTACGTGCTTCCCGAAGCACAGATGGACCGCTTCTTGATGAAAGAAATCATCACCTACCCAAAGCCCCTCGAAGAGCTTGAGGTTCTGAACCGCATCGAAGCTGGGACTATGGAGAAGCCCATTGATGCGGAGCCCATCTCCCTTGAGGATCTGACTTTCCTCCAGCAGATGACCAGGCGTGTCTTCCTGCACGATACTTTGAAGGCTTACATCGTCGACATCATCAATACCACTCGAGGAATGGGACCCAACCCGCTTCCCGGTTTCTCGCAGCATGTGCGCGTGGGCGCTTCGCCTCGTGGCGGTATCGCCCTCATGCGCGTGAGCCAGGCTGTCGCACTGATGGCCGGTCGCAACTACGTGATGCCCGACGATATTAAGAAGCTTCGTCACGCGATTCTTCGCCACCGCATCATTCGCACCTTCGATGCGATGGCCGATGAGATTTCGGTTGATGGCTTGATCGACGCCGTCTTCAACGCGGTAGCGGTACCGTGAGCCCAATCCTGAAGAAGGGGGTCGTTGAGAGCACGTCTCAGACCCTTGGCGATGTCGACCAACACCAAAAAGCGCACGCGAATAACGCACAGCTGCGTGCTCTGGGCGGTCGAACTCAGCTCCCGATCTTGCGTAAGCTGCTTTCCTTGATGGAGGGCCAGCACTATTCTGCGCGTGCCGGGCAAGGCTGGGAATTTATGGACATGGCCGAATACAAGCCCGGCGATGATGTCAAAGATATCGACTGGGCGGCTACCGCTCGTGCTGGAAAGCCCATCGTTAAGCGTTTTGAAGCCAGCGCGAATGTTCAGGTCATGCTGGTTGTTGATACCGGACGCTCGATGAGCGCGCTCGCCCCTTCGGGCGAAAGTAAAGAAGCGGTCGCACTGACGATTTGCCAGGTTGTCGCATGGCTTGCCTCTAGTCGCGGTGACCAGGTGGGTTTGGTGTCGGGCTGCCAGGGACGTATGCGGCACATGCCCGCGCGATCGGGGAATGCGCACATCGAACTGATTTTGCGACGCCTCGAGGAAGATATCGACCTGCGCTCGCCCTCTTCGGATCTTGAAACCCTTCTTGCTCGCGTGCAGGCGGCAACCTACCGTCGCTCCCTGATTGTTTTGGTCACGGATGAAACGCATCCCCAGCCCACGCCTCGTGCGCGGGAACTGCTCAAGCGCCTGAGCGTCCGCCACCGCTTGCTCATCATGCAGGTCGCAGACGCGGATCCGACGCAGCTCCCCGCGGGCACCCGGATCGTGGATGTCGACGCCGGCCCGCTTCCCGATTTCCTTTTGGGGGATAGCCAGATCGCCGCCGAGGCCGCCGCACGAGCCGACCAGAGCCGCACTGCGGTGCGTCAATTCCTTGAGATCCCTGGGATTACCCGCGTGAGTGTTTCGTCCAGCGATCAGGTCGTCCGCACTCTTCTCTCCGCATTGGAAAGGGAAAGTCGTGTCCGGTGAATTGCGCGAGGTTCTCAACTACCCGAACTGGATGTGGATTATTGGAGTCTTGCTTCTGGCTCTTGTCCTGGTGTGGGTAGGAGTGTGGCTGATCCGCTGGCTGCGCTCGAACCGTTTGCAGGAAAAGAATCAGATCGCGCTTATTCCCCTGGATGAGAAGCGTCGTCAGCGCTATCTGGGATTCATTGACGAGGTTGAGGGCCGCTTGAACACGGGCGACTTGGACGACCGTGGGGTGCACTTGGCAGTCGCGGGTATCTTGCGTGCACTGGGTACTGAACGCACCGGTCGTGATCTTGAGACTGCAACCGTATCTGAGATTC
Source organism: uncultured Actinomyces sp. (assembly GCA_938030835.1). Taxonomy (GTDB): domain Bacteria; phylum Actinomycetota; class Actinomycetes; order Actinomycetales; family Actinomycetaceae; genus Pauljensenia. Next base: position 4,783 of record CALHID010000248.1, read on the forward strand.
GCAAGCTCATTCCCGCATGGCCTGATCTTGCGGATGCTCTTTCCGCCTGCGAGGACAGCTTTAAAGCAGACTCGGAGGCCGATGGTGAAAAGACTCAGTTCGATCCCGCATTCGTCATGGATTACGCGCGGGAGGTGGTGAAGAAATGAGGTATGGGTACCTCATCGCCGTCGTCCTGGGTGTTATTGCCGTCGCTGCAGCTTTTGGCTGGTGGCGTGTTGGTCTGCGGCTCCACGCGAGGGAACGTCGAGGCTGGGTTGCAAATACCGGTTACGTACGTGACTTGCCACGTTATCGTGCGCTGATGCGCCGCACGCGTATGGCGGTTGCTGGTTTGCTTGCTGTATTTTGTGCCGCTGCTGTGTCGCTTTCCGTCGTGGCTGCAAACCCCGTTGACCGTCGAGTTGATGACCGCCGCCTGGCCTCGCGAGACATTGTTCTATGTTTGGATGCATCAGGTTCGATGCTGGAATATGACAGCGAAATCGGTGATGCCTTCAAGAGCCTTGTTGAGCACTTCAATGGCGAGCGTGTGTCTTTGTACCTGTGGAGCGCTCGTTCGGTTCGGAAGTTCCCGCTGACTGATGATTACACGATGGTGAACGACAACCTCGAGACCTTGAGCTCGCTACTGAGGAATGGTGTCATTTCGAAGACCTCGAACGGATATCGCATCACCAATGATCTTGCCCGGTATCTTGAGGGAACTGACGATCCTGATGGGGAGGCAGCGTCCCTTATCGGCGATGGTCTAGCATCCTGCGTGCTTGGCTTTGATCACACGGATCAAGAGCGCTCGCGGACGATTATTTTGGCCTCGGATAACGAAGTCAATGGTGAAGGTTTATATACCCTCAAGGAAGCGATTGATTTCGCGAAGCGTCAGAAGGTTGAGGTTATCGGCCTCTACCCGGGTTCGACGCTGACCACTGAGGGTGAAGATATGAAGAATCAGGTTGAGTCCACCGGTGGCGAGTTCTATACGATGTCGAGCTCCGGCACAGTGGATTCGATTATTCAAAATATCGAGGCTCAGCAGAAGCGCGAGGTTGAGGGCGACGCTCGCGTCACGGTTACTGACCGCGTCAATAAGCCCGTGGCCTGGCTGGCAGTTGCGATTGTGGCTTTCCTTGGGCTTGTTGGTTTCGCCAAGCTCTGAGGCCTAGGAAAGAGCCGGAGCGGGATCCTTTAGTAGGGGCTTAGACGAAGTAGGGGCTTAGACAGCATTCTTTGAGCCTGCCTCGATTGCTCGTGAATACATTTGTGGGGCCGCAGCATTAGCTGCGGCCCCACAATGATCTATTGCCTGAAGCGCTTAGGCCTTGCGACGCTTAGCGGCAAGAAGACCAGCAATCAGGGTCATTCCTGCTGCGCCCAGAACCATTCCGCTCGTAGCACCGGTGTGTGCCAGAGGGCCTGCTTTCTTCGGGTTTTCAGCCTTGGGATTTTCTGGCTTGTTGGGCTCCTGAGGCTTGTCGGGAGTGGGCTCAGTTGCCGGGGTGGTCGGAGTCGGCGAGACCTCGCATCCGGGGATGGAACCAACCAAGGTGTGGAAGAAGACCATGGGCTTCGAGGTCGGGGTCTGGTGTGCCTTCTCGCCGGTGAGCACAGCGTTCACCTCAACGCTGAAGGAGGAGTTCTCCGGCATGTGTGCAACAGTGAAGGTCAGCGTCTTCTTGTCGGCGCTTACGGTCGGGTTGGAAATTCCCGTCACCGACTGTGAGAAGCCGTTAGCAACAAGCTGGCCAGCGCCAGGGGTGAGCGCAGAAGCGATCGAGGCCTCGTCGAAGGTCGCACCCTGGGGTGCGCTCACGGTCATCGTTGCGTTGTTCAGTTCGCGCTTGGTTGCGGCGTAGAAGCGCATGCGACGCGTTGCGCCAGCAGCGTCAGAGTATTGGCGTGAGGGATCCCAGCCGTCTGCTCCAGCTTCGCCCCAGAGCTGACCGGTTCCCTGCCAGCTGTCTGCGTACTTCTCACGGCGATCAATATCCTGCGAGTAGGGGGAGAAGACGGTACGGCCGACAACTCCCGCCTGGCAGTGGCCCACGGTGAGCGAAGGCTCTGGGATGGGGCTGCAAGCGTTGCCTTTTTCGTCGGTGGCACGCAGGCCGCTCAGGTGAGACGTTGCCTCGTAGTGTTTGGTGTGGTCACCGCTACCAACAAATTCGATGACAGCTGCGTGTCCCAGGGGCAGGCCTTGGTTGAACTTGAGGGTCCAGATGTTGCGTGCTGCATCCGTCTGGGTTGCGGTCGGAACGATGTCCCAGTGCAGGTTCGACGCGAGTGCACCGAAAGTCTGCCTACGCATGAAGCGATCAACATCACCGTCGACGACCTGCGAGCTTAGCTCGCCGAAGAACTGAATGTTTGTCATGTCGTCGGGAAGATCGACCGTCAGTTCAGCGCCGGGGAGGATTTCGTAGTTGGCACCGATCGGGATGCGCCAGTACTGGAGGTTCAAGTTTGGATTAAACCAGTGGTGGTTCTCCAGAATGGCCTGGCTGCGGTGACGAGGGTGAACGCTCTCCATGAACCCCGAAGTAGCGTAGGGGCCTGCACGCAGTCCCTGGGGAATATTGTTCATGTTCTGATCGAGCATCGCGCGTGCGGTCCAGTCGACAACGCAACCGGTGCTGCGATCACCGTTGATTTGTCCATCAGCACCTGCCTCGACAGCGTTTGCGCTGACAGCGCTAAAAGAGGAAAAAATGATGGCCAGTCCAAGTGAGCCGGCTGTGATATTTCGGAGGATTTTCATCTTGCCTCGATTGATCTTTGTGGTGTGTACCAGGACACGATGATACATAAATGAATTTAGCGATTAAGCACTTCAGATGTCAAATAGATCTCCCTAGAGGATGAATTTGAGATGGGCACTATACTTGCCAGTGTTTGATCCGATCCGCAGGAGGAATATTGTCGCTCTCCTTCCGACCCCTCATGTCGGTTGCAATCATCATTGTGATCATTGCAGCGTGCGCTTTCTTCTCCTGGTGGAGTGCTCGGCGTCATCGTCCCTTTAGAACATCGGATCTAGTGCGCAGAGGTGCTATTACCTGCGCCTTGCTCTCGATCCTGATCGGCCCTTCAGTTCCCGGTGAAGCGCAGAAAGTGACGACCAATGTCGAGGTCTGGCTTGCGATTGACCGCACCGGTTCGATGGCCGCTGAGGATTGGGAAGGCGGAAAAACTCGCCTTCAAGGCGTGAGCCACGATGTTGAGCAGATTCTTCAAGCTGCTCCCGGGGCTCGTTATCGCATTATTACCTGGGATTCCCAGGCAGATACTGAGCTTCCCCTGACCTCTGACCTTGGAGCAGTTCGTTCCTTCGTTTCGACACTGACCCAGGAAGTAAGTTCTTCCTCACGCGGTTCATCCCCGGACCGCCCCGCACAATACATTGCGGAAGAAATGCAGGCGGCCGCAAACAAGCACCCTGAAAATACCCGCGTGCTTTTCGTATTCACCGACGGTGAGACCTCGAACAATTCTGCTTGGAGAAGCGCTGGTGGAGGCGACTCTCAGCAGTGGGACAAAATCAAGCCCCTCCTGACGGGAGGCTTGGTGATTGGCTATGGAACCGAAGAAGGCGGGAAGATGAAGGTTGCCGCTCTGGGGAAGCAGAATGATGGTTCGAAGCCTGAATACATCAAAGATTTTTCCCAGCCCGGAAACCCCGATGCAATTTCGAAGATTGATATCAAGAAGCTGAATGAGATCGCTCAAAAACTTGGTATCAACATGGTTCGTTCACCCAATGATTCCGCCATTAGCTCCGCGGCTTCATCCTCGGTTCAGAATGCTCGAAATATTGCGGATGCAAACGATACGATCCAAACTTCACGCTACGTTTTGTGGCCATCAGCCCTTGTTTTAACTGTGCTATTAGCTTGGGAGTCCGCTATTTTTGCGGGTCGTATCCACGCACTGAGGAGGACCCGTGCGATTTAAGCGCCGCAGCGATAAGGAACAGCGTCCTACCGCTTTCTATCAGCCTCCAGCAGATGGCGAGGCTGAAGCTGATACCCAAACGGGGGATAGCGCACCCAGCGCAACCCCGGCCTCGGCAAAGAGGAACGAGGCGGAGAAACCGCGACGCAATGGGAAGCTATTGCGCCCTCTGTGGTGGTCTCTCCCCATTGTTGTGGTTGCCCTTGCTGTCGGAATTTATATGACTGCCCTGCCGCTGTGGGCATGGAATACGGGTCGCAGTGTGCGCGCGGGGAATAATGAGGGGGCGCTGAACTCCTATTCACGGCAGATTTATTGGGGAGATCTTGGCCCTGCAAGCTGGGTTGCGCATTACAACGCGGGGACGCAGCATGTGAAGCTTGATCATCCTGACGAGGCCGTCGCTGAGTTGCGTATTGCTTGGGACCGGGTTCCGAAGGCAAAGCAGATCGAAGACGGTCGAATTGAGACCTACTCCTATGAGTGCACCGTCAGAATGAATTTGGCGCTTGCGTTGGAAAAGCAGGGCGATGCGGCGATGAGTACGGATCGTGCGCGCGCTGCTGAAATTTATAAAGAAATGGGCGAGGTTGTGGCCCCGTGTCAGTCCGCGTCCTCGACGCAGAATCAGCAGAACCAGAATCAGCAGGGTGGCGGTGGCGGTGCCGATGCTGACAAGGCTCATGATCGTGCTCAGCAAAAGCAGCAGCAGGCTCAGAACCAGGACAAGCAGGACAAAGACAAGGATAAAGACAAACAGAATCAGGATAAGGACAAGCAGAACCAAGACAAAGATAAGCAGAACCAAGACAACAAGGATAAAGACAAGCAAAACCAGGACAAGGATAAGGACAAACAAAACCAAGATAAGTCCAAAGATCCTTATCAGGGAGAGACCAAAGAGCAACGCGCGAAGCGTGAAGAGATGCAAAAGCGTCAGGAGCAAACCGATCGCGAGGAGCGCCAGAACAAAGATCGCAAACGTGGAACCGGTGGGACGGGCGCGTGGTAATTCTTCTGTGATCTAGGTCTTAGGTCGGAATAAACCTGAAAATGGGAGGCGTTTATGCCTGCAGTGCTGCTCGATGCGGCTCCTGAAAGAAAGGCTTGTCCTATGACTTACAAGGTCGCTTACATCATTGGTTCGCTGTCCTCGAACTCCATTAACCGCAAGTTGGTTGGTGCGATGATTGCCGATGCTCCGGCTGATCTGGAATTCGTTGAGGCTGATTTCTCGAAGCTGCCGCTGTACAGCCCTGATTACGATGCGAACTACCCGCAAATTGCCACGGACTTCAAGAAGATCCTTGAAGACGCCGACGCGGTTTTGATTGCAACCCCCGAGTATGACCGC